>NZ_UAPU01000007.1:230000-445000 GCF_900445255.1 Anaerobiospirillum thomasii | reverse complement strand
TGCTGACGCAAGTAACGATAAAACGGGTGAAAAACCCGTTCGCCGGAAGACCAAGGGTTCCTGTCCAACGTTAATCGGGGCAGGGTGAGTCGGTGCCTAAGGCGAGGCTGAGAAGCGTAGTCGAAGGGAAACAGGTTAATATTCCTGTACCGCATATAGCTGCGATGGGGTGACGGAGAAGGTTAGGTTGGCAGAAGAACGGTAGTTTCTGTGAAAGGCTGTAGGGAGCATATGGGTTAAAAGACATATGTGAAAAACTGAGAGCTGAGACGAAGTATCTACGGATATGAAGCAACTGATACCAGGCTTCCAGGAAAAGCCTCTAAGCTTCAGGTTATATGTGGCCGTACCCCAAACCGACACAGGTGGTCGGGTAGAGGATACCAAGGCGCTTGGGAGAACCCGGGTGAAGGAACTAGGCAAAAATGTACCGTAACTTCGGGAGAAGGTACGCTGTGAGCGGTGCAATCTGCACAGATGAAGCTGCACACAGCCGCAGATAAATGGTGGCTGGGACTGTTTAACAAAAACACAGCACTCTGCGAACCTGAAAGGGGAAGTATAGGGTGTGACACCTGCCCGGTGCCGGAAGGTTAAATGATGGGGTCAGACGCAAGTTGAAGCCCTTGAGTGAAGCCCCGGTAAACGGCGGCCGTAACTATAACGGTCCTAAGGTAGCGAAATTCCTTGTCGGGCAAGTTCCGACCTGCACGAATGGTGTAACCATGGCCACGCTGTCTCCACCCGGGACCCAGTGAAACCGAAATCGCTGTGAAGATGCAGTGTACCCGCGGCTAGACGGAAAGACCCCGTGAACCTTTACTGCAGCTTGACACTGAACCTTGAACCTGTTTGTGCAGGATAGGCGGGAGACATTGAAGTAGAAGCGCCAGCTTTTATGGAGTCAACCTTGAAATACCGCCCTGACATGTTTGAGGTTCTAACTAAGTACAACACATACGAGGACAGTGTCTGGTAGGCAGTTTGACTGGGGCGGTCTCCTCCCAAAGGGTAACGGAGGAGCACGAAGGTCAGCTGATCACGGTCGGACATCGTGAGGTCAGTGCAATGGCATAAGCTGGCTTGACTGCGAGAGGCACATCTCGAGCAGGTGCGAAAGCAGGTCATAGTGATCCGGTGGTTCCACATGGACGGGCCATCGCTCAACGGATAAAAGGTACTCTGGGGATAACAGGCTGATACCGCCCAAGAGTTCATATCGACGGCGGTGTTTGGCACCTCGATGTCGGCTCATCACATCCTGGGGCTGAAGTTGGTCCCAAGGGTATGGCTGTTCGCCATTTAAAGTGGTACGCGAGCTGGGTTCAAAACGTCGTGAGACAGTTTGGTCCCTATCTACCGCGGGCGTTGGATGATTGAGGGGGATTGCTCCTAGTACGAGAGGACCGGAGTGAACGTGCCTCTGGTTTACGGGTTGTCATGCCAATGGCACGGCCCGGCAGCCAAGCGCGGAACTGATAACCGCTGAAAGCATCTAAGCGGGAAGCAGGCCCCAAGATGAGTCATCCCTGAGCATTAAGCTCCTAAAGGTTCGTTGCAGACTACGACGTTGATAGGCTGGATGTGGAAGCGCAGTGATGTGTGAAGCTTGCCAGTACTAATTAACCGTGAGGCTTGGCCATACAACCCCGGAGGGCATGGACATTTAAAGACCTCTTTATACTCAAGAGTTAAATCAGTTTGTTATAAGTTTTTTACAGAATTTGTCTGGCGACCATAGTGCTGTAGAACCACCTGTTCCCTTTCCGAACACAGAAGTGAAATGCAGTTACGCCGATGGTAGTGCAACGTACGATTGTGCGAGAGTAGGTCATCGCCAGGCTTACCCTATAATGCGGAGCGGTAGTTCAGCCGGTTAGAATGCCTGCCTGTCACGCAGGAGGTCGCGGGTTCGATTCCCGTCCGTTCCGCCACTTTTCCTAATGCTGATATGGCTCAGTTGGTAGAGCGCACCCTTGGTAAGGGTGAGGTCCCGAGTTCGATTCTCGGTATCAGCACCACTTCTTCACAAAAATCACTTAAATATCAACATATTAACTTTTCTATAATGTCATATCTACTATTAGTAACGCATTTTGCTACGCAAAATGTACGCAAAAAACACAAAATTTGCAGCTGTGTACCTCTATTCTTATACCTCTTATACCTTTAAGATCTGATAGCTATCTGTATATCTCATTGGGCTGTAAAACTATGCACAGACCATTAAATTTCAAGCTATAAACCATCTTACTCCTAAATTAGTACTCATAACAGTAACAATAACGTTCTCTCCATTCTGCGGTGTTTTTGGAGGAACAGCATCATATAGGAGAAAACACAATACCATGATGGCTTGATAAATGTATAATTGGATTAGCCCATGATTTTTATAAAAGCTCTTGAGCAAAGACATGGCCTCTAAAGGCTAATACACCTCGGGCAGATCTTCAAAGCTGGTAGTATAGCTTTTTGACATATGCTCCTTTAAATTGAATTTCTTTTCACTAAGCCTTGCACCCTGTGAAGCAAGATAAATTACATTGCTGTATTTTTCATTTAAGTTGTCCACAGCATTTAAGAGTCTGTCAGAGCGCTTTACATCATCTGTAATACTATAGTCATCAAAGAGGGATAACTGATGCTCACGGCTATCCTGCAGACCGCTTAGAATGACTCCTGCCTTCATATACAGATAGCCTTGCTTATATATAAGTTTTAAAAGAGCATGGCAGGCCTGCATCATAACGCGTGGGTCGTTGCTTGGATAGGTTAGCTTTACCGATCGGTCCGCTGCATATTTTTCAACCTTGCCATAATATGAGGTGCGTATATACACAGTAATAACAGTGGCATATTTATTCATCTCACGAAGCTTTTTTGCAGCCATGGCTGCATAGTTGCAAAGGGCCGTGTAGAGATCATCAAATTCACTTATTCTTTCTTTAAAGGTGCGCGACCACATAATCTGATGCTGATTGTCGCCATTGATGCTGTTGTCTATGCAGTCAATATTGTTAAGCTCCTGCACAGTACGCATGAGCACAATATTAAAGGTCTTCTTAATATAGTCCTCCTTGCACAGGGCCAGATCATAGGCATTTATAATATTAAGCTCTTTGAGCGCACTGTTAAGAGCCTTGCCTATACCCCAGATCTCAGATATGGGATTGTCTATAAGCAGTCGTTCGCGTCGGCCGTTATCTAAAATACTGTAGATTGACTGTGTGGTCTGTACATGCTTTTTGGCATAGTGATTGGCAAGCTTGGCCAGGGTCTTGGTGCAGGCAATGCCTGCAGCCACAGGCACACCTATATTGGTAGCTATGGTATTTTTAACCTTGAAGGCAAAGCTTACAGCCTCATCTTCTGTTACATTCTCTAATATTAAAAAGCACTCATCCACACTGTAGACATAGGTTTTCTCACACATGCTCTCAAGCGTAGTCATAATGCGCGTGGAAATATCAAGATAGAGCGAGAAGTTTGAGGAAAAGAGGGTGACATTATGTCTGTCAATAATGTCGCGTACCTTAAAGACAGGTACACCCATGGCAATTTTCAAAGCCTTGGCTTCATTTGATCTGGCAATAACACAGCCATCGTTATTGGACAGGACCACCACTGGCTTGTATCTAAGATCGGGTCTGAATATTCTCTCGCATGATACAAAGAAGTTATTGCAGTCTACAAGTATATAGACACGCTCATATCTTCTCTCATCGCTCATAAAAAATCAGATCCTTAAAAAAATGCCATCATTCTAGCACAGCGTTTTTAAAAACATAATGGCTAAGATAATGATGGCCAAAAGCACCTTATTTTTCAATGAGGCTGTCTATATTGGCAAGCACATGCTCTAGTATGCCAAGACCTTCGCAGATAACGCTCTTTTTAATATTAAGCGGTGGAGCAATACGCAAGGTATGATGACCTGCAATTAAAATAAACAGACCTTCTTTGGCACACTGCTGCACAATAGCTGAGGCATAAGGCTGATACTTTTCTTTAAGATCAACCCCAAGCAGCAGACCTTTGCCACGTATGTCATCAATCACTCCTGTATTTTTGGCTATGGCCTTTAAATATTTGACAAAGAATTTGTGCTTTTTTTCAACCTTGTGTAAAAACACAGGATTTGAGATGGTGTCAATAATATACGATCCTACAGCACAGGAGAGCGGCGAGCCGCCAAAGGTAGAGCCATGTGAGCCCTTTGAAAAATGCACGCCAATCTCATCAGTGGTAAGTACAGCACCTAATGGCAGACCTGCAGCTATGCCCTTGGCAGTTGTTAAAATATCGGGCTTTACACTGCTGTGCATATAGGCAAAGAGTTTGCCTGTTCTGCCTATACCTGTCTGCACCTCATCAAAAATTAGCAGGGCATTGTGCTTTGAGCACAAAGCTCGTACCTGCTCTAAAAACTCATCTGTTGCAGGAATAATGCCGCCTTCACCCTGCAGAGGCTCTACAATAACAGCGCAGGTCTTATCAGAGATCTGAGCCTTAAATGCCTCAATATCATTAAATGGCAGATGGGTAATGGATGCAGGTTTTGGTCCAAAGCCATCTGAGTATTTATCCTGACCGCCTACACATACAGAAAAGAAGGTACGGCCATGAAAGCTGTGATCAAAGGAGATAATCTCATCTTTTTGTGGCCCATACACTTCAAAGGCATAGCGTCTTGCAAGCTTGAGGGCAGCCTCATTGGCCTCGGCTCCTGAGTTTACAAAAAAGATCTTGGAAAAATCAGTTTTCTGTGTCAGCTTTAAAGCCAAAGTTAAAGTTTTGTCATTGGCAAAAAGATTGCTGACATGAATAAGCTTTTTGGACTGCTTTTTAATGATAGAGCGCACCTGTTTGTGATTGTGACCTAAGCAGTTGACAGCAATGCCAGAGGTGAAATCTATATATCTGTTATTCTCACTGTCAAAAAGATAGGAGCCTTTGCCCTTGGTGATAAGCATGCTGTGAGGGGCATAGACTGGCATCATTACATCATCAAAGGTTTGTCTGCTTACTTGTAGATTATGCATTTTTATTATCCTGATAGCTAAAGTTGAACTCATAGGCCACTTCATCACATCTGTCCTTTTTAGGACATTTGTCGCAGTCTTTTAAAATCTTTTCAGGCAGGGCCTCAATTACAGTTTTATCAAAGCCTACCTTGGCAAAAAAGGTGGCATTGCGGGTTAACACAAAGACCTTTTTAATCTCCATCTTCTGGGCTCTTTTTAATAAAAACTGCACAATGGCCCGGCCCTGACCCTGTCTTTGAATCATTGGGGAGACGCCAAGCGATCTGATCTCGGCAAGACCAGAGTCATAGACATATAAACAGGCACAGCCTACAACAACATTGTCTTTGACACAGACGGCAAATGAAAGAATATTGCGTATAAGATCATCACGGCTGCGCGGCAGATTCTCACCCTGTGCCGCCCAGTACTTGACCATGGCCTCAAGAGAGTCAATATCAGACAGACGGGCCTGACGCACCAGATAGTGCTGCGGATTTTTACTGTCAAGAGTAGAGGCAATCTCATTTAAGGATGAGGTAATAGAGTTAAACTCACCCTGTGATAAAAGATTCTGCTCAAGCAGTCTTTGTGCATTTGAATACAGATCGTCAATACTCACATGTCTTATGGCATCAAGAGTGTGCTCTGTAGCTGCAGATGTGGCCTGACCATTGGTATTTATAGACATTTGTCCTGTCTCCATAGAATTTTTTTTATACTTTAATGCTTATTTTTTAAATGTAGGTGTGCACGGGCACAGCTAAAACTTAGGCGTAAATGGATGTGCCTAATCGTCGGAGTGACTTGAGAGATGCTTTTAGTTCAGGATCGCTGTAGGAGGCAATAAATATCTTGGCGCCGGTAAGAGTTGAGGCTTTAAGTGCGGCTTTGACTTTAACAGCCATACCGTCTGTAATGATGCCCTGGGCAATAAGCTCACAGGCTTTTTTAGTATCAATACTTTCAATAAGGTTACCTGCAAGATCAAGTACACCTGCAACATCTGAAAGATAGACTAATGGGGCATGCAGCAGTGCAGCTACAGACAGTGCCACATCATCGGCATTTATGTTCAAAAGTGTGCCCTTGTCATCAATACCAATTGATGAGATGACAGGTATGATGTTCATGGCAAAAAGACTGTGTAAAAACTCATCAGAGCCTGCACTTACAGTACCTACACAGCCATATTTTTCATCAAGTACGCAGGCTTTGGTCGTATTGCCGTCGGTAGCTAAAAGACCTAAGGCCCTGTGCCCCTTGGCAATAAGCATAGACTGCAGCTCCTTGTTGCACATGCCGCACAAAGCTGCGCTTATATAAGGCATCTGCTCTTTAGGGCTTACTCTTAAACCGTCTAGGCGTGTGGTTTTAAAATCAAGAGCCTCAAGCAGGGCGTCAACCTCGACGCCTCCGCCATGGACAATGACTATATTTTTATCTAAGCTGTCAAAGGCCTCAAAGAGCGTACTAAGCTTATCTTTGTCCTTTAGAGCCTTGCCGCTAAGTTTAATGACAAGCGGTGTAGTCATGTGTACTCCTTATTTGTTGTACTATTCTCAGACAAGACCTAAGGTCTCGTCAAATCCATAGTGCAGATTCAATGCCTGCACTGCCTGCGCCGCAGCTCCCTTTAGCAGATTGTCTATAACAGAGCAGATAACAATATAACCCTTGTCATCAAGGGCAAAACCTATATCGCAAAAAGCACTGTCCACAACATCTGCAAGCTTTGGCAGATTATCTTTGATTCTGACAAGTGGTGAGTGTCTGTAGGCATCTTTGTAGATGGCCACTATCTCATCACGAGACAGTTTTTTATTAAGTTTTGCAGTAACTGTTGCATGTATGCCACGTTTAAACGGTCCAAGATGGGCATTGAAAATAACATCAGTGCCAAGATGGGTGGCAATTTCAGGCTGATGACGGTGCACAAAAAGATTGTAGGCATTAAGTGACACTTCACAGAATGAATTATTAAGTGTGGCCTTTCTGCCCGCTCCCGTCACACCGCTTATAGCATTTAATGATGGTATGTAGCTCTTATCAATAACATTAGCCTCAAGCAGCGGTTTTAAAGAGAGCTGACAGGCAGTAGGGTAACAGCCTGGCATTGATATCATGCGACCGTTTTGCAGATCAAGAATGTCTGTATACTCGCAAAGAGCATATACAGCCTTGTTCAAAAGCTCCCCATGCTCGTGTTCAAAGCCATAGTATTTTGTGTAAAAGTCAGGATCTTTTACTCTAAAGGCACCTGACAGATCAAAAACTACACAGTTATTTTCATAAAATACAGGAGCAAGATCATGACTGACCTTGTGATCTGTTGCCAGAAAAACCACATCTGCCTTCTGCGCAGCCTCAAGCACATCATCAAGAGGCTCAAGCGGCAGCGAGCAGATACCCTGCAGCTGTCCGTACAGACTGTCAATGTTTTTCATAGCATCGGAACTGCCTTTTGACACATAAAGTGCCTCAAGAGAGATCTCGCAATGTCTTTTTAGAATTCTTACAAGCTCCATGCCGGTATAGCCGCTGGCTCCGACAACAATTGCTCTTACTGTCATACCTATGTCCTGATTTATGTTATCTAATATAGTACAGCTAATTTATTAAAAATAAATATACAAAGCGCTTATGCTCATATTTGGTGAATTTCGCGCTAAATATATATTATAAGGGCTCTTTGATAAAAAAACTTAGCTTTAATGCACAATAATAAAGCAAAAAATAATGTTTTAGCTGTGAAAAAAACTGATTGTAACAAAATTACAGATCCTTATTACATTAATCTGCACAGCCACGATAGTGTTTTTATACACTCATGTATAAATTACTGCACTGCGTTATATTTAGGTGCACTTTAAAAAAACTCATTCCACGCTCTTTGTCATATGTGATATAAGTAAAAGATACAGATAATAAAAGCTTTAGTAATACAGGAAAGATAAAAAAGCGGCCTGTTATGCATTTATGAGGATAAGAATATGAGTTTTATGCAGTATTTTGATGAATATAAAAAGTATTTATCCGATCTTGTGGCCTTTAATACAGCAAGCTCTGATAACAAGGCTAAAGATAATTTTAATGCTCAGCTCATAGATTATCTTGAGGATTTTTTTAAAGATAGAAACTTTTACTGCCACAAATTCAAGGTTGCCGAGGGTAAATACAATTTATATATAACCTCGGCTAAAACCGATGGCGGTCTTATGCTCTGCGGCCATACCGATACAGTAGTTGCAAAAGAGGAACTCTGGGAGAGCTCGCCCTTTACACTAGTGCACAAGGATGATTATTTAACAGGACTTGGTGCTACAGATATGAAAGGCTATGTGGCACTTATTATGCTTTTTGCCTCCCATGGCTTTTCACTCAAGGCTGATAAGCCATTTTCTGCTCTTTTTACCTGCGATGAGGAAAGCTCCATGGCAGGTGCCATTGATTATAAGCAAAAGTACAGCTACAAACCTGATCTGATTTTAATTGGCGAGGCTACATCAAATCAGGCCGTTATTGCCCACAAGGGCTATATGGCCTTTAAGATGCAGGTGACTGGACGTGGCTGTCATTCATCAAATCCATCTCTTGGTATCAATGCCATTGAATGCTCCATGGCCTTTTTAAATGAGATTGCACAGCTAAAGGATAGTTTAAAAGATATTACTGACAGCCGTTTTGAAGTGGCCTCGCCTACATTAAATCTTGGTGTCATCTCAGGTGGCAACGGCGTCAATACAGTATGTCCTACAGTTGAGATTGACTTTGATCTAAGACCTATGAGTATTTACAATACACAACAGGCCTATGAGAGCTTGTCTGCCATAACAGATAAACTTAATACACAATATGGCAATATTTTTAAGCTGCAGCGCCTTTATGATGATATTGAGCCATTTGACTGCACTGATAAGAAGACACTTGATATTTTAAAGCAGGCTACAGGATCTGATCTTATGTGCGTCAACTACTGCACTGAAGCTTCATTTTTAGGCACCATTGCCCCATGTGCCGTTTTAGGTCCTGGCACTATAAAACATGCCCACAGCGTCAATGAAAAAATAGCTATAGCCCAGCTTGATGAGGCCTATACACAGCTTTTAACTATATATAAACAGATCTGTATGTAAGACAAAGGCGGCAGGGTAAAAACTCTGCCGCCTTTAAATAATCTTAATTTTTAAAGTTAAAAAAGCCTAAAAGAGCTCTTTATTCTACTTACTTAGAGCAGAATCTATGCTCTTATCTGCTGTGATATCGAGCATCTTATCCTTGCTATTGTCTTTAATACTCTCTTTTACACTGCCATTGTTTAAAGAGCCCTGATTTTTACCGCCATCTTTTTTATCTGCATGTCTGTTAAGTGAGGTTATATCAAGGGAGAGATTATCTGTACCTATAATATACTGTCTTGCAAACATATCAGTTAGCAGCAAAAACATGGCAACAAGCAGCGGTCCGAAAATAATTCCCATAAAGCCAAAGATAGGCAGACCAGCTATAACACCAAAAATGGTGATAAGAGGGTGGGTGTCAGCCATCTTCTTTTGTAAAAACATACGCAGCACATTGTCACACTGTGAGATGACAATGATGCAGTAGGCAGCAAGGCCTAATGTCTGATAGATATCGCCCTCAAAGTACTGACCTATACACAAAGGTATCCACACAAGCATGGTGCCTACAAGTGGAATGATGGAGGCAAAGCCTGTAAGTACACCAAAGGTCAGAGCATTTGACACATCAAAAATATAATAGCCAATGGCAGCTACAACACCCTGAATCAGAGCTAAAAGCGGAATACCTATGGCATTGGATTTTACAATGGTATTGATTTTATTGATGATGATTTTTTTGTTCTGCTCTTTAAACGGCAAAATGCGTGATATATAACGCTCCATATACATGCCGCCTGAGAGCATGAAAAATAAAATAAGCAGGGCTGTAAAGATATTTACAGCAAAGTTGTTGATGCCGCCTAAAAGCATATTGGCCACAGCTGTAATCTTGGCTGTAATAAAGGTCATGGACTTTTCAGAGATTAGATCTATGCCTGTCTTTTGCTCAAGAGCATTGGCAGTTTTGACCAGACGTTCAATAATGACATTAAAATCTAAATTGAAGTTTTGAATAAGATCGACAACATACCATAAAGCAGCCGAGGTAGGGGCCATAATAAGCAACGCTGTGGCTAAGGTTATAATCCACGGGGCCTTTTTGCGTCCGTAGCGGCGCATAATATAAAAATTGGTGCGGCGCAGCATAATATACAAAGTGATTGCACCTAGTATGCCGTTGATAAATGGCAGAGACTGCATGACAAGGGCATAGCCCATGATGATAATTAATATTAATAATGTATATTCTAAATACTTTTCTTGAAATTTATGAGCCATATGTCCCCAAAAGATTTGTATTTCCTTTATGATGATAATATGAGTGAAAATTTCTCAATCATACTAAAATACAGCTGAACGTAAAGACATATAGCACATATTTGTTTTTAAAGAATGGCTATTTTTATCACAAAAGAACAATACATACAGGAAAAGCTTTTTATGAAAAGACATGACATGCTGATGCATCAGTATCTTGAACTGTTATCCAATGACTACCCAAGCCGTAATGCAGCTTTTAATGAAATCATCAATCTGCAGGCTATTTTAAATCTGCCAAAGGGAACAGAGCATTTTATGTCTGACATTCATGGCGAGTATGAGGCTTTCTGTCATATTCTCAACAACTGCTCTGGCGTTATACGTGACAAGGTGGACTATATTTTCACCTCTATGTCAGAACATGAAAAGAAGGAGCTGTGTACCCTGGTCTATTATCCTGTACAGAAAATGCAGCTTTTAAAAGAGCACAATCTTTTTGATGATCAGTGGTGCAACAACGCGCTGCAGAATCTTATTGTGCTGTGCAGCTTTATGTCAGGCAAGTATACAAGATCAAAGGTAAGACGCCTTATAGGCCCTGACTATACCTATATTATCGATGAGCTGCTGCATGCCAAATCTGAAGAGACCCACTCACGACAGAGATATCATGGCTGTATTGTCAACTCCATTATTGAAAACAACTGCACCGAGGATTTTATTATTGCTCTTTGCGAGCTGGCCAAACGTCTTGCCGTTGATCATCTGCATATTGTAGGTGATATCTATGACAGAGGACAGGATCCTGACATGATTCTTGATCTGCTTATGAATTATCACAGTCTTGATATTCAGTGGGGCAATCATGACATGCTGTGGATGGGGGCAGCCTCTGGCTCTGAGGTCTGTGTGCTTACAGCTGTAAGAAACTGCATCTGGTATAAATGCTTTAAACTGCTTGAGAAAACTTATGGTGTCTCGCTGCGCCCTTTAATTGAATTTGCCAAGCAGACCTATGAGGATAATGAGCATATGACAGCTACACGCCAGGCTGTGGCTGTGCTTTTATTCAAACTGCAGGGACAGACAGTGCTGCGCAATCCTTCATTTAATATGAGCAAAAGACTGCTGCTTGAAAAGGTGGATCTGCAGACAGGTGAGCTTGTGCTAGATGGCAGGCGCTATGAGCTTAAGATGAAACATTTTCCTACAGTAGATCCTTTAGACCCGTATCGTCTTACAGAGCGCGAGCAGGAGATAGTAGATGAGCTGGTGCAGGATTTTTTAAGCTCCAAGACTTTGCAGAGTCATGTTGATTTTCTCTTCTCTCATGGCTCCATGTACCGCTGCTATAATGACAATCTGCTCTTTCATGGCTGCGTGCCTATGAATGAAGATGGCTCATTTTGCGAAATTGACTGCAACGGTGTGATGAAAAAGGGCAAGGAGTATTTAGACTATGCCGACGAGACAGCCCGCCGCGGCCGTGATACAGGCGACAGATATGCCTTAGATTATATGTGGTATCTGTGGTGCGGCTACAAATCCCCGCTCTCAGGGCGTGTCATTAAAACCTTTGAGCGCACACTCGTTATAGATGAGTCAACCTATAAAGAGCCGCGCGATCCTTACTATGATCTATATTACAGTGAGGATATATGTACCAAGATCCTGCTTGAGTTTGGTCTTGATGCCAAAGGTCATATTATTAACGGCCATACACCAATACGTGTGGTTAAAGGTGAAAGCCCGGTACGTGCCAATGGTCGTCTTATTGTAATTGACGGCGGCTTCTGCAAGGCCTATCACAAAAAGACAGGTATAGCAGGCTATACCCTGATTTACAGCTCCAACGCGCTTTTATTAAAGTCACATCGTCCATTTACCTCTGTTGATGATGCACTTAATGAAAATGACGATATAAGCTCTGAGGTAACCATGCTTGAGGGCTTTGAGCGCCGCGCCATGGTTGAGCATACTGATGACGGCATCAGAATACTGCGCAAAATCAATATGCTGCGTGAGCTCATTAAAGCCTACAGAGGCGGTACCATAGCTGAAAGGACCTAGTATTTAAAAAGCCTGAGATCATATAAAAAGCTCAGGCTTGATTTTTACTGTTTAAGGCTGCTTTTATGTATAAGGCCATGGCGTTTTACCAATATAGAGCGTAAAGTGCTCCAATGTACATACAATATAAATAAAAATGTATGTTAAATGTGGCTAAACATATTAAAATCAGTTTAAAAAGTCGCTTTAATAAATATGGTTCAATAAAAAATTTGAAGTGCCATACAAATTTTAAACATAGCACTTTAAAAAGCCATTTTTATCTGATTTAGCTGAAAAAAGTCGGCACCTGACGCCTGTATAACTATATATAAACTTATGTATATTTTTACTTACAAGACAGGTTAGGCCATGATATTTAAAGAAAAATTTCAGATGATAAAGATTTTTAAAAAATCAAGATGTGAAATTTAATTTTTTCTATTTTCTTATATTTAGAATAAAATTTCAAAATAATGTAATTTTAATTGTATTTAAACAAAAAAATGCATAAGATGTGCATGCTTTAAACAGGAAATAAACCTGACAGTTTTAAAGCAATAGTGCAAATAATTTGCATCTGCAGTCTCAAAACTGAGGCTTGTGATTTTAAATTTATGTTTTAAAGGCTAGACCATAAACAGGAGTTTATATGAGACAAGAGTGGCGCGGTTTTAAGGGTAATCACTGGCTAGATGACGTCAATGTCCGTGACTTTATACAGCACAACTACACTATGTATAACGGCGATGAGTCATTCCTTGCAGGTCCTACCGATGCAACTGTCAAGCTCTGGGATAAACTGCAGGATCTGCAGAAGCAGGAGCGTTCCAAGGGAGGTGTCCTGGATATGGAAACTGAGGTGGTTTCATCAATTACCGCCTACAAGGCTGCCTATATAAGCGATGAGCTCAAAGATCTTGAGAGCGTTGTAGGTTTGCAGACTGACAAGCCTTTAAAGAGAGCATTTATGCCATATGGCGGTATCAAGATGGCTCAGGAAGCCTGCACCACCTATGGTTATACTCCAAATGAGAAGTTTGAGAAAATCTTCAACGAGTATCACAAGACCCACAATCAGGGTGTGTTTGATGCCTATACTCCAGAGATGAAGCTTGCAAGAAAGAACAAGATCATCACCGGACTTCCAGATACCTATGGCCGTGGCCGTATCGTAGGTGACTACCGTCGTGTAGCCCTTTATGGTATCGACTTCTTGGTTGAGAAGAAAAAAGAGGATTTAAATCTGTGCGGCTGTGGCGTCATGACCGATGACATCATCCGTCAGAGAGAGGAAATATCAGATCAGATCAAAGCTCTCAAGCAGATGAAGGAAATGGCTTTAGAGTATGGCTTTGATATTTCAGGTCCAGCCAAGAACGCCCGTGAGGCCGTACAGTGGCTCTACTTTGGCTACTTAGCTGCCATCAAGACACAAAACGGCGCTGCCATGTCAGTTGGCCGTATCTCAACCTTCCTTGATATCTATATCGAGCGTGACCTTAAAGAGGGTACCTTAACTGAAGCTGAGGCTCAGGAGCTTATTGATCATTTAGTTATGAAGTTCCGTATGGTCAAGTTTGCCCGTGTACCTTCATACAATCAGCTCTTCTCAGGTGATCCTGTATGGGCCACCTTAGAGATGGCAGGTATTGGCATGGATGGCAGATCTATGGTTACCAAGAATGACTTTAGATTCCTGCACACCCTTGAGAACATGGGTCCATCACCAGAGCCAAACCTGACTGTACTTTACACCAAGGCTCTGCCTGAGGGCTTCCGCAAGTACTCAGCCAAGATCTCAATTCTCACCTCATCAGTACAGTATGAGAACGACGATGTAATGCGTCCTGTCTGGGGTGATGACTACTCAATCTGCTGCTGTGTATCTGCAACTGAAACCGGTAAGGAAATGCAGTTCTTCGGTGCCCGCGCCAACCTCGCCAAGTGCATGCTGTATGCCATCAACGGCGGTGTGGATGAGAAGACTCTGGTTCAGGTAGGCCCTGAGATGCGTCCTATCACCTCTGATGTGCTTGACTATGATGAAGTTATGCACCGCTTTGATCAGATGATGGACTGGCTTGCAGGCTTATATGTAAACGTATTGAACCTCATTCAGTACATGCACGACAAGTACTACTATGAGGCAGCCGAGATGGCTCTTATAGATACTGATGTACGTCGTACCTTTGCCACAGGTATTGCCGGCTTCTCACATGTGGTTGACTCACTGTGTGCCATCAAGTACGCCAAGGTCAGCGTAATCCGCAACGAGCAGGGTATTGCCGTTGATTACAAGACTGAGGGTGACTTCCCACGCTATGGTAATGATGATGACAGAGCCGATGATCTGGCTGTATGGCTGCTCAAGACCTTCTTAAACAAGATCAAGAAGCATCACACCTATCGTGATTCAGAGCCTACAACCTCAATTTTAACCATTACCTCAAATGTGGTATATGGCAAGGCTACAGGTTCACTGCCTGATGGCAGAAAGGCCGGCGAGCCATTATCACCAGGTGCCAACCCATCATACGGTGCTGAGCAGAACGGTCTTTTAGCCTCATTAAACTCAGTTGCCAAGCTTCCATATGAGTATGCTCTTGATGGTATTTCAAATACACAGACCATATCTCCAGATGCTTTAGGCCACGACCTTGGTGAGAGAACTGTAAATCTTGTCAACGTAATGGACGGTTACTTTGAGCAGGGCGCACATCACTTAAATGTTAACGTCTTTGGTACCGAGAAGCTTATCGATGCCATGGAGCACCCAGAGAAGCCAGAGTATGCCAACTTCACCATTCGTGTTTCAGGTTATGCCGTTAAGTTCATCGACCTGACCCGTGAGCAGCAGCTTGACGTTATTGCAAGAACCTGCCACAAGAGCATGTAATGATTAAAACAGCATCTTTGTTGTAATTTAAAATTTCAGGTCTGTACCATATGGTACAGACCTTTTGCATTTTAAGGTGGCATATGCACATAGGAAATATACATTCATTTGAAACCTTTGGCTCAGTTGACGGTCCTGGTGTACGTTTTGTAGTCTTTATGCAGGGCTGTCGTATGCGCTGCAAATACTGCCATAATCCTGATTCCTGGAAAATGGACGCAGGACAGCAGCTTGATGCACAGCAGGTTTTAGACAAGGCTCTGCGCTATAAAAGCTACTGGGGAGACAAAGGCGGTATAACTGTATCAGGCGGTGAGCCTCTGGTGCAGATGGAATTTGTCACAGAGCTCTTCACTCTGGCTCAGGATATGGGCATTCATACCACACTTGATACCTCAGGTGCCCCTTTTAACCGTGATCCTGACTATCTTGTAAAATTCAATGCTCTTATGGATAAGACCTCTCTTGTCATGCTTGATATCAAACATATAGATCCAAAGATGCATCTTGAGCTTACCAAATGCCCTCTTGAGAATATTCTTGATATGGCAGCCTATCTTGATGAGCTTAAAAAGGATGTGTGGATAAGACATGTGCTTGTTGACGGCTATACCAATGATGAGACCTATCTTAGACAGACAGCTGATTTTTTAAAGACACTGTCCAATGTGCGCCGTGTTGAGATCCTGCCTTATCACAGCTTTGGCATGTACAAGTGGGAAAAGCTTGGTCTGCCATATGAACTTACTGATGTTGCCACACCAACAGATGAGCAGATAGCAAGGGCCGGCGAGATTCTCAATGTGCAAAGTTATGCAGATTATAAAAAGGACTGATAGAAAAAAGAAGATGCTCTAGGGCATCTTCTTTTTTGAAGGTTATTTGTTTTCAAATGGGTAGGTCACACCATAGATTCTGCGCAGATTGTCCATAATCTGCATGACCTCAAGCGTCTGCTTGTGGGTCATGGAAGGACATTCTATAAGATCACGGTCAAGACAGTCCTTGCACTCTATAAGCTGATACTCATAGCCTGTAACCTGCTTTGGTATCTTTATCTCAGATACTCTTTCATGATCCTTGTTGAAAACCTCAATCTTTTCAGGATTGTTGATATTGGTAACTGCAATATAGCCCTCACTGCCATAGATATAGCCCATACGATCCGAGGCCACACAGGCATTGGCATAGAGTGAGGCTGTTTTGCCGTCGCTAAATTCAATGGCAATATTGTCTATAAAATCAACACCTGTAGTGTGCTTGACACAAAAGCCTTCAAGATGTTTTATCTCATGCCCAAAGAACATAAGCGCAAAGTTTAAAGGATAGATGCCAATATCTAAAAGGGCACCGCCTGCAAGCTCTGGCTTTATAACTCTCTCCTTTTTATCAATAGGGTAGCACAGATTGGCATTTATGGCCTTAACCTTGCCAATAAGGCCATCTTCAAGAGCCTTGGCTATAAGAGCGCGTGATGGCATATAGCGTGTCCATATGGCCTCGGTTATAAGCACATTGGCTTTGCGCGCTCTGTGAATAAGATCCAAAGCCTGCTCATGATTGGCAGTAAAAGCCTTTTCCACCAGAGCTGCCTTTTTATGATCTATACATAAAATGGTATTGGCATAATGCTCTGAGTGTGGGGTGGCAATATAGACCAGATCCACATTTTCATCGCATACAAGCTGTGTATAGGAGCCATAGCTTTTTGGCACATTAAACTCAAAGGCAAAGACATCGGCTCTGTCTTTGGAGCGTGAGGCTATAGCATAAAGCTCGATATCAGGACGGTTCAAGGCCAGAATGGTTCTTGCCATGACACGGGCAATGGCACCTGCACCCATTATTCCTATTTTCATCTCTAAATCCTACTTTGCAGCTACAGGTGTAACTATCAAGGTCAGCTCATCAAGTGGGCCTTTGGTAAATGAGGTTTTATAAATCATAGTTGAGGTTTTAACCTCAAGGTTTTCAAAAACCTTGTCATCCTCATTTTTATCAAATTCAGGTACGAAATTAAGAGCATTTAAAATTTTGTCAGCCTCTACAAAGTCACTGTGTCCTTCACAGGCTGCCACAAAGGTTCTAAAGGCTGTCACAGACTCAGGTGGCATGGCACCTTCATAACGGGTCTGTATCTGCACAGAGCCAAGCTCAATACCACCGTCTTTGGAAAAGCCACGTAGCTCAACAGCAGGGGAGAGAACAGCCACAAAGCCCTCTTTGGTATCATTGGCATTGGCCTTTGGCAGCGAGGTATCAAGGCCTGCAAGTACGCTGTTGAAGTTCTCTCTGAAGGCTCTTGGATCGGATATGGCTGACTGTGTGGTTATAACAGTACCCTCAAGCTGCTTTTCCTGATAGTATGAAAAGCCTGCTGAGCCAAAGTAGTACAGAGCCACGCATACTGCTAAAATTCTAAAGGCGCGGCGGGTCTTCATCTGCTTTTCTTCGGCAAGCTGTTCGGCACTTTTTACCTCACATGCTCCTTTGACCTCAGTGGTCTTATCCTTTGTATCGTTATTTGCTGTGTTGTTGTCCTGCATATTTTTATTCCAAGATGTTTGTAAAAGTATGTCAATCTTAAATTAAAAGAGCCTAAATTGTTCAATGCTCTTTGTGTTATGTGATACTGCGCTTAGATCATATATCAGCTGTCACTTGAGATAAGCATGATAATTGATCTGCTCTGCACCTTGATAATATCTCCAGGATAGATACGCGGCATGGCCGAGAAGGTGGCAGAGATATCATGATTGATATTTTTGGATGTGTCCACAAATAAAAACCAGTAGCGATGTGAGTTTTTAGGGCATGGCGGAATTTCAATCTCCAGATCCTCCCAGTAGGCATTGACAAATACATAGGAGTAGATGGAGTAGGTGCCCCAGTAGACCATAACGCCTACAGAGTGTGACATATCAGACCAGTCAGGCTGGAATGGCAGCACACCGTGCCACTGCAGTTTGGTGCTGCGCAGCGCATTGTCAAGCATCTTTAATGAGCGGGAATTGGCATGGGCCTCACGACTTGATCTGTAGGTACGATGCCTTATTAGCTTACGGGTAAACTCAAGCATTTCCTTTTGTCTGTCGTTTAAATTCCAGTTCATATAGGACAGTTCATTGTCCTGACAGTAGGCATTGTTGTTGCCTTTTTGTGTGCGCAGTATTTCATCACCCATGGTGATCATAGGTGTACCCATGGACAGTACGGTTAGGGCCATGAAATTCTTGCACTGACGCAGACGCAGAGAGTTGAGCTTTTCATCATCACTTTCACCTTCAACGCCGTAGTTGGCACTGTAGTTGTTATTGCAGCCGTCACGCTCAAACTCACCATTGTCCATATTGTGCTTGCGCTCGTAGGAGACCAGATCCCAGAGCGTAAAGCCGTCATGGCATGTGATAAAGTTGATACTCTTTTGCGGATCAACCTCTTTTTCATTATAGATATCAGGTGAGCCTAAGATTTTGTTGACAAAAGGTTTGATGGTACCGCCATCACCGCGCATAAAGGAGCGGACACAGTCTCTAAACTGCCCATTCCACTCACGCCACTTACGACCTGCAATATTGCCAAGCTGATACAGACCGCCTGCATCCCAGGGTTCGGCTATAATCTTGGTATCGGCAAGACGCACATTGCCGTCAATATCAAGCAAAGTTGGGGCATTTGGTATTGGCGCACCGTTGCTGTCACGGGCCAGAATAGAGGCCAGATCGAAACGAAAACCGTCAACATGCATCTTCTCTTTCCAGAAGATAAGAGAATCTAAAATAAGATTGCGCACTACAGAGCGGTTGGCATTTAAAGTATTGCCGCAGCCTGCGTAATTGCCGTAATTGCCGTTTTCATCGATGATATAGTAGCTGTACTTGTCAAGGCCTTTAAAGCAGTAGGTAGGACCGTTGTGATCACCCTCTGATGTGTGGTTGAAGACCACATCTAAAATAACCTCAATGCCGTTTTTGTGCAGAGCCTTGACCAGATCGCGAAATTCATTGATAGGGCCCATGATGGATGTATCTGAGGCATAATCCTCATGCGGGCAGAAAAAGCCCATAGGTGAGTAGCCCCAGTAATTTAATTTGCCAGGCAGGGCATCAAATTTGTCAAACTGGAAAATAGGCAGAAATTCAACAGCTGTGACACCAAGTTTTACAAGATATGGAATTTTATCAATAAGACCTTTGTAGGTGCCGCGCAGGTTTTTGGCAACGCCTGATGATTCATGAGCGGTAAAGCCTTTGACATGCATCTCATAAATTACTGTCTTTGACAGAAGATGGCGCGGAGCTGTATCTGTACCCCAGTCATAATCATCAATATCAATGACACAGGATTTGGCACAGGTTCTGTAGTTTTCGGTCATATCGCTTCCCTGAAAACGTCTGTACTCCTTTGGAAAAAGAATGCGCCTGCCATAAGGGTCGAGCAGCACCTTGTCAAGCTCGACAAAGTCTTTTGACTTGTTGATGCTGCGTATGGAATCTTTGACGCGCCAGGCATAAATCTGTCCTGCCTTTAAACCTTTGACAAAGACATGCCAGTAGTAGATTGATCTGTAAACCTGAGATGAAATAGTAATTACATCAGGAGATGTATCATCAACACTTTTGAATAATAAAAGCTCCATAGCTTCTGCAGCTGGGCAGTAGATGGCAAAGTTGACACCGTCCTCCTCAATGGTGGCGCCAAGGGCGCGGCAGTGTCCTGAGCTTATAATATATTCATGCATAAATTATTTTTACCTGAAATTCTTAAGTTAGAACCAAGTATTTTATCATGTTTTGACCTTTTATTTGTAAAGCACAATTGAGACAGAAAAATTATTGCAGTACAAAATAAAGCAATTAAGGTATTTTTGGTGCATTTGAAAAAAAACAATCACGCACTCTGGATTTTTTGCATATTTATGCCCTGGCAGCTGCGGCAGAGACATTGCATCTGTATTACAAGGCAGGTCTTTGTCTTTAAACCTCCTGCAAAAAAGTTTATTATCTTAGGCATAGTGTCAAAAGGAGAGATAACATGCCTTATAGAAAAATTGAAAATTACTGTTCATTAGTTGCCATCAATACTCTTGCAGGAGATTTAAAGCGCAACAGCACAAATATTCTAAAGGCTGTAGATTACTGTTATGCACATAATCAAAAAATGGTGTTTTTTGCCCATATGGCCTTTAGCGGACACAATCTTAAAGCGCTGCAGCAGGTAAAGAGCTTTATTAAAAAGATACATGAGGCCTTTATTGAATTTAAAAGCTGCCTTAAAGGTGATATGTATGTAGGCCTGGGTCTGCCTCTTTTGGGCACTGATGATAATGTCTATGAGTGCTATGTGATTTTAAAGGGACAGGATATTGTCCATCTTGAGATTGTAGATGATGTAAAAGCCTCTGCCACCTTTAGTCTTGATAACATCTATACAAGCTCTCATGGACCGCTGCAGCTTGAGTTTAATGTCAATGGCCGCTCTGAGCATGCAAGTGTCATGCTTTTAAATAAAAATACCATGGCACAGGATACAAAACTAAAGGCTGATTTTTTAATCTGTCCTTATGCTCTGCCTTATGGCACCGACAATTTTGCACAATATCAAAAGATGACAGCACCTGTAGCTGATTGCTTTAGCTACGCTCTTTTTATCAATCTTCTTGGCAATGACAGCGGCTATGAGATCTGCGACGGTCAGTGTTTTGTGACAGACAATAAAGGTACCATTTTGCAAAAAGGCAGCGCCTTTAGCTTTGATGATTACAGTGTGCTTTTTGTAAAAGAAAAGACTGCTAATATCAAACAAAATGATGAGAGTGATCTGTATCAGCTAAGCTTTAGAGCCTGCGCGCTTGGTCTTTTTGACTATATGCTAAAGAGCAGATCAAAAGGCTATGTGGTCTCATTATCAGGCGGTGCTGACTCAGCAGTATGCGCAAGTGCAGCAGTTGCAGCTCATGCTTTGGCCCTTGCTGAGCTTAAGGACAGATATTTTGAAAAAATGCACAGCCTTGGTTTTAACCTTGATGCCTCTTTATTTACAGGCAATGTGGAGCAGTATGTAAAACAGTATATTGCCCCCATAGTTTTAACCACAGTCTATCAGGGCTCTGTCAATTCATCAGATACAACATTTGGCGTGGCTAAGAATCTTGCTGAAAATTTAAATGCCACCTTTTACAACTGGCGCATTGATACGGCCGTTGATGCTTACGTATCAATGGTGCAGTCTGTAAATCCTGCCTTTGAGCTTACCTTTGAGAAAAACGATCTGGCCATGCAGAGTATTCAGGCCCGTGCCCGTCTGCCAGGCCTGTGGCTTTTGACCAATGTGGAGAATAAACTTTTAATTGCCACCTCAAACCGCTCTGAAGGAGCTGTGGGCTACTGCACCATGGATGGTGATACAGCAGGCTCCATAAGCCCTATAGGAGCCATCAACAAGAGCATACTTTTAAAGCTTATTGCCTGTATAGCCAAAGATGGTGTGAAATTATCCGATGGCAGCGTCTTTAGAATAGATGCTCTCTCTCCTCTTGCCATTATGTCGCCAACAGCCGAGCTTAGACCTGGCGGCTGTCAGAAGGATGAGGATGATCTTATGCCTTATGCACTTTTAGATGCCATGATTGAGCTCTTTTTTGACAGACACAAAAGCCCAGGAGAGATTTACACAGAGCTTAAGGGCAGGGTTTGTACAGGTGAGTATCACAGCAGCTTACTTAAAGCTGATATCAGACGCTTTTTTAGCATGTGCTTTAGAGCGCAGTGGAAAAGAGAGCGCCTGGCTCCTGCCTTTAGCTGTATGCTAAGCACTGATTTTGCGCTGCCTGTATTATCAGGGGCACTAGAGTCACTGCTTGCAGAGCTTGATACTTTAGATTAGCTATTGATAAAAGGGGAGCACTGCTCCTCTTTTTGTATCTGTGCACTGACAGGGTGCATACTCATGCTCTTATGGGGCCTTACAGAGTGTGAGCGGGCCGTCATGCTTTTTTGTGGCGCTTAAATTTGCTATTATATCTAGACTTTTTTTCTTATCTGGCAATATGTTCTTATGTACACAACAACTACGACATTCATAGTATACATTCTGGGTATGCTCATAATAGGTATTGTAGCAGCCCGCATGACCAATTCTTTAAATGATTATGTTCTAGGTGGCAGATCGCTTGGCCGTATAGTTACAGGTCTGTCAGCCGGTGCCTCTGATATGTCAGGCTGGCTGTTAATGGGACTGCCCGGTGCTCTGTTTTTATATGGTATATCCGAGTCATGGATTGCAGTAGGTCTGGTTATAGGTCAGTGGTGCAACTGGAAATTTGTCGCAGCCCGTTTAAGATCCTTTACTGCCAATGCCTCAGATGCTCTGACCATACCTGATTATCTGGCCGCCAGATTCAATGACAAGTTCAGATTCACTGCTATTGCATCAGCTTTTATTATTTTAATTTTCTTTGTGATCTACTGCGCCTCAGGCATGGTGTCAGCTGCAAGACTCTTTGAGCAGACCTTTGCCATGGATTATTCCAATGCTCTTTTAATCGGCGCTGTCTCAACCATTTTCTATGTATTTATAGGCGGCTTTTTAGCTGTAAGCTGGACTGATACTGTACAGGCAACCTTAATGATCTTTGCTCTGCTTATCACTCCTGTCATTCTGATTTTAAACTGTGGCGGTCTTGATGTGGCCAATGAAATGATAACCCAGAGAGGACCTGAGCTGTCAAACTTCCTAAAGGGCATGACGGCAGTAGGTCTTATCTCGCTTTTAGGCTGGGGTCTTGGCTATGCAGGTCAGCCTCATATTCTGGTGCGCTTTATGGCTGCAGGCTCTGTAAGAGGTCTTGGTGATGCCCGCCGTATTTCCATTACCTGGATGATACTGTGTCTTGTCGGTGCTGTACTGATTGGCTATTATGGCAATGCCTTTGCAGCAAGATATCCTGAGGTTGCCATCAACAATCACGAGCAGATCTTTATTATTGTAGCTCAGACCCTCTTTACTCCATGGGTGGCAGGTATTCTGCTCTCAGCTATTTTAGCTGCCATTATGAGTACCTTATCCTGTCAGCTGCTTGTGGCCTCAACCACACTGACAGCCGACTTCTACCGTCGTCTGATGCGCCCACATGCCTCACAGACAGAGCTTGTATGGTGCGGCCGCTTCATGCTTTTATTTGTGGCCATCATTGCCTACTTTATAGCCCTTGATCCAGAGGCCGGTATTTTACATCTTGTATCCTATGCCTGGGCAGGTTTTGGTGCCTCCTTCGGTCCGTGCATCATTTTATCTCTGTACTGGAAGAAGATGAATCTGCAGGGTGCCATCACCGGTATGGTAGTAGGTGCTCTTACTGTAATACTGTGGGAGAACGGCGGCTATTTTGGACTGTACTCACTAGTTCCTGGCTTTATACTCTCAGCTGTCTCAATTGTAGTGGCTACTCTTGTAACCTACAAAGGTGGCAGCGACGAGGAGAAACTATTCTGCGAGCTTGAGGATAAGTTCTGGGTTGAGGTAAAGGATAGATAGGATCTTATGCGCCTTAACGACGAACTGCCGGATAATTCCTATTATCAGTCTTATCTGTACAAGGCTGGGATACGCTTTGATGTAAATGTTATTGACAGCATCTGCAAAAAAGGTATTTCCTGGTCTTTTATTGCAGTTTTTCTGGTGCTTATAGCCATAAGTTTCTGTGCAGGCAATCTTGGTTTTTCACAAAGCTTCAAGCTTCCTGTAACCATAATCTGCCTTGCCTATATAGCCTTTTATCTATTGCGCCTGATGCTGTGTCTTAATATAAGAGCCAGGTTAAGGCGCGATAACAATCCTATAGTGGTCGAGGCCTATGCCACTGTCATTCTTGATATGCAAAAACCTCTGCTGATAAGTATTGGTAAAGGCCGAAAAGCTGCTGTCTTGTATAAAGAGTGTGGTACACTAAAGCCACGCTTTTTTACATCTGCAGTAAAACCATGCTGCGGTCTTGGATTTTATCCAGAGCAGATGGCAAGAGTCTTTATCAACAGGAAAAGACCTTCTATATATACAATAGATGATGCTACAGCCCTGTCTACAGTATCTAAAAAGAGCAGATCTTTTGTCAGAGGCAAGGTTGTTAATATTCAGAATAAAAGTGCTGATTAGAAAAATAATTATGTCGTAAATGCTATAAAGGCAGCCCATCTGGGCTGCCTTTATATTAAACAGCATAGAAGCACGCTAGAGCCAACTTACATGGCGTGTTCTTTCATAAAAAGGATGCTCTTTGAATCTCTCGTCAGCATCAACAGCATATTTGTGCTCAACCATCTCAAACATCTGAATGTCATTGAGGCTGTCGCCATAGCCATAGGAATCATCAAGAGAGATATTGTGCTGCTCTATGAATTTTAACAGACGCTTTCTTTTGCCTTCCTGATATGGGACAGTATCTGTAAGTCTGCCGGTAAGACCATGCTCATCAAAGCCAATAGGTGAGGCAATAACATCGCTGATACCAACAGTCTGAGCCAGTGGGCGGGCCAGGTAATCAACTGTTGCAGAGACGAGTACCAGATAGTCTTTGCGATGTCTGTGAAATTCTATGGCCTCCAATGCTCCCTTTTTGAGTTTTGGCACAATACGCTCTTTGATGCATGGCATTACAATATCCTCAATCTCCTGCGGGCTTTTACCGATAAGAGGCTTTACAGAATGATTTACAAAGTCCTCAATCTTAAGTTCGCCTTTAAAGTACAGATAATGAAAGTATTTTAGCGGCTTTACAAAGTCTTCATCGACAAGACCTATATCCTGCATGTAGTGGAAGAAGATATTATTGGTATCTCCATCGATTAGAGTGCCGTCCATATCAAAAAGAGCCAGTGCCATACACGTATCACCTATTGTAAATCAAAGTCATAAAGACCATCATCATAGACCTGCGGATTAAAAGGTCTTAGTAAAAGTTCTTCAGAGGCCTGAGATCTGAATACCTTTAAAATGCGTTTCATTTCATGATTGGTAATATCA
Source organism: Anaerobiospirillum thomasii (assembly GCF_900445255.1). Classification (NCBI taxonomy): domain Bacteria; kingdom Pseudomonadati; phylum Pseudomonadota; class Gammaproteobacteria; order Aeromonadales; family Succinivibrionaceae; genus Anaerobiospirillum; species Anaerobiospirillum thomasii. The sequence continues at coordinate 419,624 of NZ_UAPU01000007.1, read as the reverse complement.
AATCGATAGCGGTAATTGATAAAGTTATCACCCTCTGATCTTGTTACCTTGTTGATAACCACAAAGCCAAGCTGCAAAAGCAGTGAGCCGAGCTCTTTGCCGCTTGGGTTTACAGTTAGCGAATCTAAAAACAGCGCATCCTGACCATCACGTCCAAACAGCCAGTCAAGATTGAGGTTTTTAGCCTCAAGACAGTGTTTTAAAAAAGTGTAGTCATGATTGCTCATATAAGGCAGCAGTACACCGCCGTTGTCAATGGCAGAGCCTACAGAATAAGGGCAGAGCATTTTTTTCTGCCTGTCAGAGAAGGTATATCCGCCATAGATGGCCTCAAGAGCCTGTACATACTCACTTACAGTGACACCAAGGCGCGGAGAGACTCTTTTGAGCTCCTCTTTAAAGGTCTTTTTAACCTCATCGACACTAAAGCCAAAGAGGGTGTCACACAGAGGGGAGAAAGAATAGTCCTTGACAATAGGCAGACCTTCTGAGTACTCAGAGGCCAGATCGAATTTTACATGTCCTGAAAGCAGACTCCAGCGCACGCTTTCACCTGCCTGCTTGATGGCATTGAGCGTATCAAGATAGATGGCAAGGGCCTCCTGCTGATACTGTCTGTCCATAGCCTGCGTCATAAAAAAAGGTATGTCGTAATTATCAATAAGTACCACAACACTTTCATTATACTTGCGCGAAAGCTCACGCAGCAGGGATAAAAAGCAGATTTTAGGACGATGGGAGCTTGCCATGCGTGCTGAAAGATGATGCTCCCACATCTGCAGCTGCAGCATCTCAATTAATGCCTCTTTAAATTCAAGAGGGGTATTGGCTTTGATTTTATTTAAAGACAGTCTGACAACAGGGGCCTTGGGAATGACTTCATCAAAGCCTGCGGTTTTTATCTTGGAATGAACAATATCGCTTCTTGAGATAAAAGCTTCTATTGTCTCAGAGACTAATGACAGACCAAAACCTCGCGGTCTTATCATTAGATAGATATTTGGGGATCGCAGCCTGGGCTTTTTTTCAAGATGGGTGATAAAGTTTACAAGCTCAGCAGTTTTATCCACATAAAGGTGATCGTTTAAAAAGACTTCATGTAAGGTGGAATTGTTAGAACTGAGAAGATTCATAACTGCTCTTGATGTGGGCGGGGCCACTTAACTGACACCCGGTACCTTATAACCTGAACCTGGCTGCTACCTTCCGATCCTGACCTGTTAATCCAGGCACAAGTACGGGAGCGCTAAGTGGACCCCATATAGAGAATACATGATAATAAAAAAAAGAAATTTTGTAAAGGAGATGTAGTGCTAAATTTGATAATTGTTGAAATTAGTGAACAATATCAATATTTAGCACAAGTTCGCTTCTTCTCTTAAATTGTTTCCTCAATAGTTGCTAAAGAAAAATAAGTTTATTTATGAAATGATTGACGGTGATATTTAAAAAAACACTCCCTAAAGTATACGCTTTTGAAATGCCTAGCTAATGTATACTTGTAGGTTTTTAATTCAAATATCTTTATATCAGTTAGATATCTATTCTCGATATTCTTAAAAAAGAGAGCATCTAAAATTACGGCATTATCAAAAGTCTTGTGTAATAAAGCAATTTTTCCAAATCGGAATTGTTTATATCCATCAGAAAGCTTAATCTAAAAGCTCCTGTATTAATTTCTGAAGTATGACTGGTATGGGGATATATAATAAAATCAAGAGGACCATTTTCATAGTTGATGTCAATGAGCGAAAGTCTTTGTTATAAAATTACATATCATTGAATAAAAAAATGATATTTTAATAATTATTCATTAAAAATATAATCCTACAGGTAAATTATTATCTTGGGCATATGTTAAAAGATGTAGAAATTTCGTGCAAAAATTATAAAAACATTCATCTTCTGGAGCTGTGTTGTTTATAGCATTATGTAGTATTGAAATTACTTTAGGTATAAGTATTGGTTCGATTACTTCATCTTCATACATATTTATGTGAAGATGGTATTTAATGTTAAGAATGTGAAATAATTTTAATTCTAACTCATAGTAGAAATCTTCATAAAATGTAATAGATAAAAATGAGTATGTGTCAAGACCAGAGTTGTTGTATATATCATATCTATAAAGTCTTTCAATGAACTGATTTGAGAGTGGGACTAGGATATAATAGTGATGGTCTGGATCTAATAATGTGTTCATTTATTCTCCTAAGATAAGAAAATGAAATTGGTTATTTTGAGGTTTATATAATAAAAAAAATTTCTATATTAGATCATCTCTATGTATAGTTTATATAATATTTTTATTAAAATATAAGGGAGCTTTATTGGTGCTGTTTGCACTCATCTTTGCTCCCTTTTTATATTATTAATTATGAATAATAATATCAGCTAAAAATCTTCTGCCGATATTTATCGCTGCATTAATATCTGCATGTTTTTCAACCTGATGATTTTTACAGTTCTTAAACACACAGAAATATCTGCTTTGAGTACTATCTTTAGACATGCGACTTGCCGGAGCACGCCTTAAATTAAAGCGAATTATTTTTTTAAGCTGCTCAATATCTATAATACCCTCAGGGTATGGGGTAACCATAGGGGCTCTTTGATTGATGGCGTTATAGGTTTTTTTACTTTTAAGTCCAGGTACTAAAGTTTTGTGACTGTCTGATTTTTGATAGAGTTTAATTACTTCACCTCTTATATTGATCTCGCCCTGTGCGTTAACCTGATATTTTTTATGTTTATCCTCAAGCTCATCATTTTTTATTAATTCAAAAATATTTCTGCCACAGCATGAGCAGATTCTGCTGGTCATATATGCACTGACACTCACTCCGGGGTAGATTTTTAATTCTTTATCCTAAAATCCAATGATTTGTGTTACAACTTATAGCACTTCTACTTCTAACACCCTCGCATCTGTTCATATCCCATTGTAATTAAAGCTTATTTTTATCAATTTAACCTTGATTTTTTAAGGCTATTGTTCTATTATTCTTATATAAATTGTGTGCTTACTGTGTTACAACTGGGCGGTGTAAAAATGATTTATTTAGACAAAACGGTTGATATTCCAGTATCTAATGTATACTTTCGCCAAAGAGGCCCTGATTTATACATTTGTGAATTTATAGAGCCTTGGAAAGATGATGATGGCTCAAGAAAGAGCAATCGCAAGCGTCGCATCATCGGGGTACCTGTAAATGGCGAGCGTACTGACACACAAATGCACCCAAATGAAAACTATTACAAACTAAGAAATCTTGCACTACCTGAGGCTAATTACGCTAAAGTTGGTCTGCCAGGGAAGCACACATCTTTTGAATACGCACCAGGTGCTGTAATATATCCAGCGTTTCCGGCCATTGCCTATATAGCACTCCTTCAGTCAGGGTTATACGATAAACTCATAGAAGCCTTTAAAGATTCAAGACTTGTTGACTCTATGTGCTTTATAGCAACAGTATACGCATCTGGCAGAACATCGCTTGAAGCACTTGAAGAGCTGTCTACTACCTTTAACGCTTTCAATGATGCACAAGGAGTAACATCGCAGGCTGCATCTTACCTAATGCGCAATCTTGATACCAAAAAACTGCGTGATTTCTTCAAGTTATGGATCCCTTATGCATCAGGAAGCGACTGTCTGGCTTATGATGTAACTGCCTTTACTTCAAAAGCAAAACTTATGAGAGAGGCAGAGTATGGCTACACACATGGAACTGTAGAAAATCTGCCACTTGTAAACTATGCCTTATTTAGCAATGAGCGTACTGGCATACCTGTCTTTTTTGATCATTATTCAGGAAGTCTTACCGACAAAGCCAATCTCAAGAATATTATTGATACAGCGCTAGATCGCAACCTCCCAGAGAATATTACTCTCGTTATGGACAGAGGTATGACAACGCTTGATAATCTCAGACACCTTAAAGAGCTTAAATTAAAATTTATTGTAGGTGTTCCTGGAACTATAAAGGCTGTTGACGAATATCTGAGCTCTATTGCTACTAAAGAGCAATCTATAACCAATACCATAACTTTAAAGACGCGCAGTGGTGAGTGCGAGACCTTATATTGCTACACTGAGGACTTTATCTGGAACGATGTAAAACTCAAACTGCATTTATACCAAAGCGTTCAAAGGCGTGCCAATAAGATGGCAGATTTCTTTTCATCCCTTGAGGAGTGTAAGAGAGCTATTGCCGATACCAAAGAGCTTCCATCAGGAGCCTGTATAATGGCAGATGTAAAAAACTGCTTTGTGTATCAAGGAAAAGGCCGAGGTAGAAAATTAGTTCTTGATGAAGCTATAGCTCAAAAATATGTTAATCGTCTTGGTACTTTTGCCTTATTTTCAGAGCCTGAAGCTAACTATACAGCACAGGATGCTTTGGAATATTATAGAAGGCGTGAAATTGATGAGGCTAACTTTGATATTTTAAAAAATGACCTTAACGGCCTGCCGTTGGGCATTCACAACCAGAGCTCCTTAGACGGCAAATTCTTTATTCTCTTCATAGCTTTGGTTATAAAAAGAACCATTATGCAACGCATTAGAGGCTTTCTGCGCTCTAATAATAAATCTTATAAATATGCCGTTGAGACTTTGAACAATATTAAAGTTGAGTTTAGAGAAAGCGAGATCGCAATACTTGAATCAGGTCAGGTTGAGAAAAATCTTGATTACTTACATCAGGTTAATGCTCCAACCAAGTTTGCAAAATCTTTGCTGGCAGCAATAGTAGATCCGGATGGGCTTATAGTAAAAAAATCATACTTAAATCTAAAGGTCAAAAGAAAAAAAACAAAAGTTAGAGTGAAAAAATAACAAATTTAGTTGTAACACAAATCATGGGACTTTAGGCTTTATAGCTCTGACCTTTGGGTTTTACAGATTTTGAGGTTTTATTCTCACCCCTTACAAGCCTTAAAATATTAGTTTGCCAGTGATCTGCATCTCTCCACCATGATTTACGATTTGTATTTTGCATTTCTACATCAGAGTATAGAAACATTGAGTTTACAGCTTTATATACTAATGATAATTGCTTCGAACCGCTCTCAAGGTTAGAAACTTCTCGTTCCAGTACTGGAAAAGCATTATATTTTTGCATAAGACCTACAATGACACTGCAGATATCGCCTGTGACATTTTCTCTGATGTTAAACATTGTAGAATCAAAGCGTTGATTAAATTTCTGCGTTGTACTCTTTTTCTTTCTAAAAGAAGAAACGGATTTTATAAGGCGCCTGATTGAAGGTATTCTTATTGAACCAGTTGCAATAGGCTCTGCTTTGGCATTGCCGGCATCGCTTAAATTAAACACTGCATATGAAGGTCCTATCTCTCCTTGATCAATTGCAATTATGTGTTTAAAGCTGTAATTGGTGCTCTGAGATCTTGCATCATTAATAGGGATTGCAAGTGTAAATTCAGGATCATACTTTTTAAGCTCAAGACTCTCATCGGGCTTTAGCTGCTGACTGACTCTCTGCTCAACAAGCAGCGTCATATCAGAAATAGTGACATCGCCGTTATATATAAGTACTGAGTCAAGTTTTGACTTAAATGATGATGGACCTATAAGTCTGCCAGATATGCGCGTATTTAATCTGCTCTGCTTAGGGAATCCTTTTTTTTTACATATTGCTATGGCCTGTACATAATTGTCTTCCTTGGCACATTTATAGGGCAATTGATAAAACCAGTCATGAGGTAATTGAACAAGAAGCTCAGCATAGTCAGCAGGCGCTGAGCATATATTATTAAATGTCTGAGTTATATCTACCTTATATTTATCATTTTCAAAAACTAAAACCTCCTCTTCTATATACTGTTTCCAGCGTGTATTTTTTAGGTATCTCTCAGGCATAATCCATGAGGCATCTGCCTTTGGAACATAGAACAGGGTGAAGTTTTTAATCCAGGAAAATTTCGTTCTTAAGAAGAAAGTTTCACGATTTAATACTGTATAGCAACCACTGATTAATGATTTATAAATATTAAAAATGGAGCTTAGGGTAGATGGATCTACTTCATTGCTTTTTAATCTTATTTTGTGTGTTGCAGATAGAGATTGCTCTATCATATCATCTGGCAGTAGTGGTTTGACAATAGAAACTGGAACTGCTTTATTTATGCTAGATATAAAGAAGTTATAGTAAAAATACTTTAATTTTAAAAGTGAATTTAACTCTGATTTTTCAGCAATGGAATTACCTTCATACCTCTTATTAATCTCTTGTAATTTGTCAGTGAAAAGCAAGACAATTTTTTCACCAAAGTTTAAAACTTCTTTATTTATTTTATATCCCGCATTTTTCTGAGTGCTGTAAGGGGATATGTATATAGAGCCAAGCTTATTATGAAAGTATTTATTAAAATCAGTCTTATTATCAAAAACTTTATTATCTAAAAACCATTGCTGCAGCTCTTTACATAGAATGTTGTTATCTTCGCGGGCTATACGTCCTATTTTATGCAGGAACATTCTCACGGCAAGATCGCAGGCAGTTGTATTTTCCTTTGGTCTGTTATCTAATTTTGCCTGCTGAGTCTGCACTATATGATTAAAGGGAGAAAAGTTTGTAATATTGCTATGCACCCACTGCATAATCTTTGCAAAATGATTGTTCTGTGCCTCTGTTACAAGTTTAAGCTGCATTAGTTTTGCGTTTAATTCATTCTCAGCCTGCGGAACTCCGCCACTTAAATCATTTAGTTTTGGCAGTTTTTCTAATTTCTCCCAGGTCTGCAATTCTTCTTTTGTTTGGCGTTTTATGTCATGCCACAATGAGTTTTTGTCTTCAGCGACCTGATCTATTGTATTAAATATCTGCTCTTTATAAGCACAAAGTCTGTTGATTAGCTCTGAGTAATCTCTTATTGCCTTTATATCGGCAGATGATGCACCATGTTTGTGTCCAAGCAATCTGCTAAGAGCATCTTTGACATTAGTAGTGGTTGAACTGCTTTTTATATTAGAAATTAATTCTTCAATATCGCCGCGGTTAAGATTGCAATGTGTTAAAAAGTCATTGGAAGAGGAGATAAAAGCTTTAGGTATTTTGATTTCATAGCTGATGTTTAGTATGATTTTTTCAAGCTCTAAAAGCCTTTTTATATAGTTAGTTGCCCAGCTGCCAATATGTCCTCCAAAGCATGATCTGAAATAAGAAAGACGCATGTCATTTGAAAATAGGGAACTGTTAAACTCTAACTTGTCAGCTGCATTTTTAATGGCCTTGGCACAGTCAAACTTATCATCTGGTATGCCATAACACAAAGCTATTTCTTGCGCTGTAGATTCTTTAAAAAACTTATGACCATTACCCAAAAGCCAGGATAGAGCATTGTTGTTATTTGTTGTAAAGTTGTCTTTTACAAAGCGGTTAATTTTCTTGTCCGGATCGGTGTATCTTTCAAGAATTCTGGCAATTGCCAAATATGGCTCATATCCAGGCTCTGAGATAGCAAGATCTGCTGTAAGATCAAAAGCAACAGCGCTGGATTTTAAAAGTTCATGTGAGGATAAATGCTCTAAACATGGGTTATTTTGTGATTTTATAAATTCAAATGCTGATGTTGCATTGGAAAAAAGTCTAAATCCAGCCAGGACAAAGGTGCATAAATAATGTGTCAATGTGCCAGGCTCTACACCTTCAATTTTATTATATAATTTTATGTAGTCTGAAAACTTAGGTATTCTGTCTTGTATTTCAGACATATTCTCATTTAAATCAAGTCTGAATTTATATGTCAAAAGCGATTTTTCCTTTTTCTTGTCTGATACGCTGGCAGATGACATAGCCAAATGCTTTCTGAACTTTTGAGCTTTTTGTCCACTTATAAGTGAATGCTTGATATCTTTCATTGATTTTTTCCTTTTTTTTATATAATATGAAAGAACAATCCCTCTTGAGCATTGGATGCAGATTCTTCTGTCTCCGTACCTCGCTCATAAGGGCGCTGTTGGGATAGCAGTGCCTATCAAAACTATCCCACTATAATGCTTGTTTCTTTACCTCTCCTGGTAGTTTAAATCCTATATTGACAGGTCTTCCTCCTTTCTTTACACCTTCTGTAGGTATAATAAAACGAAGGCTGTCCCCGGAAAGATATGCTCTTAATGCAAGAACAACTCCGTGCAGAAGATTTTTTCTTCTTGTATACTGCCTGGTTGCCGGAACATAAATAATTTCTTCAAGATAATCTTTTATGTTATTAAGTGTATAAGATGTAAGATCTTTTGTATTTAAAGATCCATCCAACTCATTGTAGGCTTTCACTACTGATTCCTCAATTATGTAGCGATAAGGCTCAATGAGATCGTAAACCAGACTTGGATAATCTGTTGTAACATGCAGATAACCGTGACATGGAGACAGTTTATGAAATAATATCCATCTTAGCAATATTCCATATATAAACTTTGAACCTGCATCAAGAGTAATATTAATTGGACTTTCAGATCTTCTTGATGTTTCAAGTTGCAATCCTTTATACCAGTATTTCCAGAATCGTGCTGTAGCTTTAGCTTCTACAGCTCTAATTGCGTCTATATTTCGAGTCTTGCCTAATTCATCGTAGTATGTGACGTACATAGTACAGCATCTGTTCATTGAATTTAACTTTTGATGAATTATTGTTCTTGCAATATAACACCTTTTTATTTCATTGCTTCTGTACAATATCTGATTACTTAAAATATCATTAGTATCGCTGAGATTAGATGGTATAAAAATATATGGTTTTATTATATTACGTCTATGAATTATAAAAATAATACTATATTTTGAAAGCTCATCTAAAAACTCTAGAGGTAGCGAACCAGTTGCTCCATAAAACAATAAAAAATCAACCTTGGCAAGATCGGCTTCTATTTCTCCTCCATTGTATTTAATAATCCATCTGGAGGTCTTTTTAACTCTGGAGACTTCAGAAAAGTATGGAAGCCAAAGACTGACTTTAGAGCTTTTGCTGTTGTTTTTCCAAGTCCATATAAAATCATCATGTTGTTGCTCGTTGATTTTTAAAGGTTTTATGTCCATAATCATGCTCAACTTTATTTTTTATATGATAATTACTGTAATTATTATATTAGTTTTAATCATTTATTTTTTGATATGTGTTTGATTTTTTGATTAATTTATATGCTATGCTCATTATTGATAGGATTGATGAGGCTGATAACTTGGTAAGCTCTCATTATTGATAGGATTGATGAGGATGTCAAAACGAATGAACTCATTATTGATAGGATTGATGAGGTACGGCAAAAACAGCCCTCTCATTATTGATAGGATTGATGAGGCAAAAAACTTTCACTTTTCTCATTATTGATAGGATTGATGAGGACCGTGAAATTTATTGAACTCATTATTGATAGGATTGATGAGGATAGCAATGCATCATCAGCTCATTATTGATAGGATTGATGAGGTGTCTGTTATGGGTGTTACTCATTATTGATAGGATTGATGAGGCCAAAACGCTTAAACCAACTCATTATTGATAGGATTGATGAGGTACCTATTTAAATACATTCTCATTATTGATAGGATTGATGAGGAATAGTTGCTCGTGGCTACTCATTATTGATAGGATTGATGAGGTAAAAGCCTTCAATACAACTCATTATTGATAGGATTGATGAGGTAGAGCTGTCTAAGCTAACTCATTATTGATAGGATTGATGAGGTAAGATTGCACTAACCTAAACTCATTATTGATCGGATTGATGAGGTATGTTTTCACGACAAAATGACATGTTAAATATAATAATGCTCTTATCGCTGTCTAGAGATAAAATTTTTATAAGCTCTAAAGTTTTTAAAGCAAACTAGAGTTGATGATACAATTATGTCAGATCCTGACATAATTTTAATGTTTCTTTGAATTATATTGTTTTTAAAATGCGAGTTAAAAAGAAAAGACGCGATATAAGTGGTATCTTACTTCTTGATAAAAAAGAGGATATGTCATCTTCACAGGCACTGGTTATTACAAGAGCCATAATGGCAGCACAAAAGGCTGGTCATACAGGATCGCTTGATCCGGCCGCCTGCGGTCTTTTGCCTATCTGCTTTGGAGAGGCAGCCAAGTTTTCATGCTTTTTTTTAGATGGCAATAAAAAATATATTGCCACTGGCACCCTTGGCATAACCACAACCTCTGGTGACAGAGAAGGTGATGTTGTCATAAAGCGCGATGTGGGCAATGCCATGGATCGCCTTTATGAAGTTATAGAGCAGTTTAAAGGCACTATAACACAGGTACCGCCAATCTACAGTGCCATCAAGATCAACGGCAAGGCTTTATATAAATATGCAAGAGCCGGAGTTGAGGTTGAAATACCTAAAAGACAGGTCACTATCTTTGATATAAAGGTTTTGGATATAAAGGCTGATACCTTTACTGTTGAGGTGACATGCTCCAAGGGTACCTATATAAGAACACTGATTCAGGATATAGGTGAGGCTTTAGGCTGTGGTGCCTATGTCAGCTATCTGCGCCGCTCTGGTGTGGAGGGTCTGCCAGAGGGGCCTTTATACAGCATTGATGATCTGCAGGCTATTAAAGACAGCAGATCCGATATTGATGATTTTTCAAAGCTTGATGAGTTGCTGTTGCCTCTTGAGCTGTGTGTGGCATCGCTGCCAGTGGTAAATCTGCCATATGCTATGGCCGAACCTTTAACCCACGGTGTAAGACAGGGCAGGGATTTTGATGGCTGTGATTTTGACAAGGCTCTTATAGCAAAAGAGGAGGAGAATGTGCAGATACGCTGCAACGGCCGCTTCCTGGGTGTTGGCTATTTTAAAAAGGGTATGTTAATTCCACGCCGTATGATGTCAAATCTGGATTTTTAAAACCTTACATCTGCTCTGTGTACTTTTGCAGCAGATGTAAAATCAAATCTGCGTGATCATTGCTGTCATTTAAGGCAGCAATATACTCAAGCCTATCCCCGCCATGTTCAATAAAGCGTTTTTGATTTTCAATCTTTATCTCATATAAAGTCTCAAGACAGTCAATGCTGAAGGTGGGAGCAATTACAGTTACATGTTTAATGCCATCTTTGGCAAGTTCAATTAGTCTCTCATCTAAAAAAGGGCCAAGCCAGGCCTGCCTTAAACCTGCTGGTGACTGATAGGTATGACTTATCTTATCAGGATTGAGCATAAGAGCTTTGCACACTGACTGTGTAGTACCTGCGTTTAGCACTTTGTTTTTAGAGAAAGCCCATACGCATCAGTGTTTGAGTGAATTTTATTTTTTTTCTTCACTCAAACAACACACCCCAATTTTTTCTATGCTAGTGCCAGCTGAAGCGAAGCAAGTCTGTCTTGAGAAATGAGATTTTCGGAAGGATGGAGTTTTAGAGCCTTTTTTATATAAAACTCAGAATTAACTAATTTAAGAGGCTCAAGACCTGAAATTTCCGGGTTTCAATCTCGGTTGATCTTATTAATAACCAACACCAAATCCTATATATATCAATCAATGAATCTGATCTTTAATCTTTAAATCTTGGTTTTAACTATAGATCCGGGACGTTTTATATCATTCCTAAATTTGCTCTTGAATTCCTAATCTTCTCGCCTGATCTTGTAATCGCAGTTCTGCCTTTTGCACATATCTTATGTTATGCAAACCTTTATTCTTAAGCATATACATCAGATCTTATTGCATTATTTTAATGCACTCGTCTACAACGCAGCTCTTTTTATGGCTACTTTATGTAAACTATTGAACATTGTTAGAATCAACTAAAAAGTTGTTTTGCTAGGATATTAGAAGGAGAGGTGAGCTCACTTCCGCCAAGAATAAAGAGCTCACACTACTTGAATGTTTATTTTAACACAAAATTTATTTTCTAATATTGATGAGCTCAATGAAGCCATCAATAATGGCCTTTCAAAGCCTATAAGATTGCTTTTACATAAAGATGCTTTTCAATATTTAATCTGTCCACTCTGTAATAAGAAACTCAAATTTAAAGCTTATATTAGCAAGGCCAAACGCCTGATCTATGGAGTGAAAATTACAGTGCTTATTCCTCAGATGTTTTGCGAAAACAAAGATTGTAATTGTGGTGCTTGCAAGAAGCATAAGGTGTCACGTTACCATCTTGTACAGCCAGATATTTTTGAGCCTGGCCAAAGTCATTTAAAACAAGTTATTGAAGACTATATAGCAGCAGAATCAGAAAATGTACAAAATAAAGATTTAGAAGCTCGCTGCGGTGATCTCAGTCTATTTAAACAAGAATGTAAGAAAGTATTAAAGCTGATACAAAGATGGAAATATCATATAAAACAGTTTAACTCTCTCAAGCATAGAGTATTTAAATTTTTTGATATTACGGTTTCATGCCTGACGGCCCCTAGGTTCTGCCTGTTGCTCCATAATAGTGAAAATATACAAAATGCCATACTTATGCGCTTTCGTACAGCAAATAACGACTAATTTTTAAAAGTCCTTAAAATACCCTTTGTTGAAGACAAACATGGGGTTTGTCATATTTTTTTAAGGAACTTTTAATGACAAAAAGACAGCATTTGAGCGCAGACAAGCTCAAAGACATAGCCAAGCTTATTCTTGGAGGGCTGAATAATACCCAGATTGGAGCTAGAGTTGGTGTCTCCCGTTTTACTGTATCGCACATAAAAGAGAGGCTGTTTAAAGCAGACATCTGCTCCCGATACTCTCTTGAGCTTCTTAGTAATCAGCAACTTGTAGATATATGCTATCTGGCATCAGGTACAGATAATGGTACTCAGGAGGAGCATGTCTCCCGCTCAGAGTTTATGCCAGATTTTTTGGAGATGGCTGTAGACCGCCTGGAAAGGCATATGAGCAAGCAATTTTATTATTTTAATTACATGGAAAACTGTATTGCCAATAAATGGCACTACTTATCTCGCAGTCAGTTTTATCATTATTTAAAAAAGGCAGAAGATGAGCTTTTTGCAAAAACGGCTGATCCAGTATTTATCATGGACAAGACATATGGACTAAGCTGCGAAATTGATTTTGCCGGAAAAAAGTGTGCTCTGACACTTCCTGGAGGCGTTAAGACAGATTTTAATGTATTTGTAATTGTGTGGTCTGCCAGTTGTTACGTTTTTGCAAGATTCGTAGAAAGACAGACCACAGAGGCTACATGCATAGCTATAAGCGCTGCATTTAAGCACTTTAACTGTCTACCCCAGGAAATAATACCTGACAATGCCAAAGCATGGGTAGAAGATCACTCTATTATATCAGAGCCTATCATAAATAAATCATTTGAAGACTTTATGTCGCGTTTTGATGTATTTGTACATCCAACATCACCACGTGCGCCAACTCATAAATCCAGGGTTGAATACGCTGTAAGGTTAATAACTGAACGTGTTATCAACAATTATGACAGTGACACACCAAGATCACTGGAGGAACATAACCACCTATTACAGGATCTGATTGAAAAGCGTATTAATCAGGCCCAGCTGCGTGGAGATTTAGAGCAAAACAGAGCCTATCTGTTTGAGCATTGTGAAAAACCTAAAGCCCGCGCCATGATCTCTACCATACCTCAATTTGCCCATATCTATATCCTCAAAGTGCCTCGTAACTACCATATAACATTTGGTACAAATAAATATTCTGTCCCATATACCTATATAGGTCAGGTGGTAACAGTCAGAGTGTATGAAAATATATTAACAATATCATGCGATGATCGCCTTATTGCCACGCATCCTATTAATTTTGCACAAAATAACAGCGTCAATACGATTAGAGCACATATGCCTGAGAACCACAAGGCCGTTCAAGATGAAAGGAAGTATTTAAAGATTGAACAGGCGCTGGATGAAGCTTTTAATCTCAGTAAAAATCTGCACTCATACTGTTCATGGAAAAATAAGCAAAAAAACGGACATGCCCTCAAAGCATGTGTTGCGGCCATTAATTTCTATAAAGGATCTGCCAACACAGAGCTTGCTGATAAGACATTCATGAAAATAATGCAGATGGAACCAGCTGTTAGAAACATAACAAATTTAGTCCAAATTTATAAGCAGATGGTATCAGAGTCTTTAAAACCGCGTGAGGATGATATTGCCGATATAGCCTGTACTGCAGAAGATCCCGTCATCAATGAGCCCAGATCTGACAAAGCCAGTGAGCAAGGTAATTTAACATTTAGTGTTGATGACGATGGTGTTCTGCGCAACTCTAGAGATGTGGCTATGGCCAGAAAATTGGGTAAAGCACAGGAGAATAAATAATGTCAAATGAACAAACTTACACTCTAACTGAAGATGAAAGCCGTATAATAAAAGCTTTTAAAGACATTCGTTTAAAAGGCCTTGCTCTGGCCTTTCATCGCCAGTTTACAACGCCAGACATATTTAGCGGTTTGACATTTAATGAAAGACTGCTGATGGCGCTTCAAGAGCATATTGATTATGCTAATGAGGTTAAAGGTCAGACGCTGTTAAAGCGCAGTAAACTCAGAGGAAATCAAGATTTAGATTTTATTTTAAGGAGTGAAAAGAGAGGGCTTAGTAATACAACTATGGCAGAGCTTGCCTCGCTGAGTTTTGTAGTTAAAAAACAAAATGTCATAGTACGAGGAGCATCTGGAACAGGTAAGACAGAGCTCATATGCAATATCGGTAGAAGAGCTTGCCTCAGAGGCATGAGTGTACAATATACAATAGCCAATGATCTCCTAGAGCAATTCTCTATATTTAACGTAGAGCAAAGACTTAAATTCAGAGAAAAGCTTAAAAAGGTGCACCTGCTGATAATAGATGATTTATTTTTGACCGACTTTTATGAAGCCAGGTATGCTAAATATCTTAATGATATTTTAAATGATCGTATTAATACTGCGTCTACACTGATAGCAACACAGCTTACATCTGTAGGTATGGCTAAAAGGTTTGTAAATATTGATGCAGCCATAACAGATGCTGTAACTAGGCGCATTAATCAGTGTGTACAGGATATTACACTTCTGCCATATGACTTTGTCTAGGAGCTTGTCGTGTATAAGTTAAAAATATTAGGCCGTCTTGCATTTAATAATGACAGTAACTGTCTTTATATTGATGACTATGAAATAAATATAGGAGATACCATCTATCTGAAAAAAAAGGATAGACATGGCAAATCAAAATGGATCTCCCATATGGTCGATTTTAATTTAAACAGCCATGAATGGTTTCTAGGAGGTAAACCAATGAGGCCGCAACTTCATCTTGGCAGAGTTGTTAAAATCGATATCATTTTATAACACAAAAACCCTGGCCTAGTGTCAGGGTTTTATCTCTAATAAGCCTATATAAAAGCTATATTTATGGCGTCAGTTTACAGAGTAACTGCCTAAAGATCTGACGTGCTATACAAGATCAATAGATGATGTAACGGAAGTACTGTTTTGGTGCAATAGGAACTTCTGATAACCCTCAGGATCTGACGATGCCTTTAAAGATGGCATGATTACCAGAAGGATTTAATAGACAAAAGATCATGTGTAAGAAGAGCGGAAATACTGATTTAGGTCAGGATCAGATGTATAAAAACAGTATTGAACAAAAGTAGGCAGGAACTACTGCTAGAGTTTAGGACAAATTTTAGCTCAAGATCAGATGAGATTTAATAGGAATTGGTGTCGTCCGTTTTCAAGATCTAATACTGAGGCACTACCGGATCAGATGAGATTTTAGACCGGATTTTCCAGTGTCAACAATAAAATAGCAGAAAAGCCATTAAATAAGGACATAATTATGAGCAATTTTAATGACAAACTAGCAGAGCATTGACAATATGAAAAAAGGTGCAAAGTTCGTTGTCTCTTTATTGGCAGCATCAGTTCTTTCTCTTGGCAGTGTAAGCACAGCAACAGCAGCTGACGCTGAGTATGCAGTTGTACTGAAAGTTCTCTCATCTGAGTTCTGGCAGACAATGAAAGACGGTGTAGAGAAAGAAGCTGAGAAGCAGGGTATTAAGGTTGACGTATATGCCGCAAATACCGAAGATGACGTTGAAGGTCAGACTACTCTGATGGAGAATGCTGTAAACAAGGGCTATAAGGGTATTGCTTTTGCTCCTATTTCTCCAGACAACTTAAACCCAGCAATTGCAGAGGCCACCAGCAGAAATATTCCTGTTGTTAACATTGATGAAATCGTAAATCTTGATGGCCTGAACGCTCTTGGCGGCAAGGTTTATGCTTTAGTAGCTACCGACAATCAGGATGTAGGCAGAATGGGTGCTCAGTACATCATTGATCAGATTGGCGGTAAAGGTAAAGTAGCCATTATTGAAGGCAAGGCCGGCACTAAGTCAGGAGAGGATCGTAGACAGGGCGCTACAGATGCATTTAAAGCTGCAGCTCCAGGAATTGAGTTGGTTGAAAGCCAGCCAGCTGATTGGGATAGAACTCGTGCCTACGACATTGCTACTAACTACTTAAACAAATATCCAGATCTCAAGGGTATTTATGCATGTAATGACACTATGGCCATGGGTGCTCTGGCAGCTGTAAATGCTTCAGGCAAGAAGGTTATAGTTGTTGGTACCGATGGTAACTCAGATGCTGTAGAGTCAGTTAAGAATGGTGAGCTTGGCGCAACTGTACGTCAAAGACCAGATGAGATTGGCGCACGTGGTGTTCAGCTCTTAATAGAGGCTGTAAACGCCAAAGCTATGCCAGAGACTCCAAAGCAGGAGATGATTAAGGCTGAGTTAGTTGTAAAAGACTAGTTTGGTTTGGGCCATGCACTAAAAGTGCATGGCTTTTAAGAATATTTGCCAAGTATATATGTAAGGAAAAGCTATGGTATCTCCTCTTGTTGAAATGCAACACATCCACAAGAGTTTTAATGGAGTTCCTGCTCTTAAGGACATCTCTTTTGATATTAGACCAGGAGAGGTACATGTTCTTTTAGGTGAGAATGGTGCCGGAAAATCAACACTTATGAAGATTTTAAGTGGCGCTTATACTCCAGACTCAGGAAAGATTATTATTCAGGGCATGCCTTTTAGCAGACTGACTCCTGAGTTAGCTCAGGCATCAGGAATAAGTATTATCTATCAAGAGCTTAGTGTTATTAATGAGTTAAGCATTGAAGAAAATATTTTTTTAGGCCGCATCCCTATGAAAAAAATTATGGGTCTGAAAGTTACCGATAACAAAATGATGTCTGAAAGAACAAAAGCCTTAATGGACTCAATAAATCTTTCAGCAGATCCTACTACACCAACATCAAGATTAAGTATTTCTGAAAAGCAGATGCTTGAGATTGTTAAGGCTGTGGCCTTTAATGCTCAGGTTATTGTAATGGACGAGCCAACTTCATCTTTGACCGAAGAGGAAGTAGGTAAACTTTTTGAAATTGTTAAAAAATTAAAGGCAGCTGGCAAAGGTATTGTTTATATCAGTCACAGACTGCGCGAGTTAAAAGAAATAGGCGACCGTATCACAGTGCTTAAAGATGGCACATCTGTAGGTACCATGGATATTAAAGACGTTACCATTGATCAGTTAATTACAATGATGGTAGGTCGTGAGCTAAAAGAAAGCTATATTCCTGAAGATAAGTCAGGTATTACCAGTGAAAAGATTCTTGAGGTTAAACATCTTTCAAGAAAGGACAATACAGTAAAAGATGTAAGTTTCGACCTCTTTAAGGGAGAAATATTAGGTTTTTCTGGCCTCGTTGGTGCCGGCCGTACTGAAACAATGTGCGCTATTTACGGTGCTGCACCAAAAAGCAGTGGCGAAGTAATTTTATGTAATAAAAAACTTAGTATTGATACTCCTTTTGATGGTTTACGTGAAGGTATTGGTCTTGTAACTGAAAACAGACGTGAAACAGGATTTTTCAAAAACTTCAGTATCAGCCGCAATATTATTCTTTCAAGACAGCTGCAAAAAGCCAGCCTTGGTGGAGTGTGGGGTCTTGTAGATGACAGTGACGAGGTTAAAGTTGCAAATAAGATGATAGGAGATCTACAGATTAAGTGTGTAGGTCCTGATCAGAATATTACAGAACTCTCTGGTGGTAATCAGCAGAAGTGCATTTTGGCAAAATGGCTGTCATCTGATGTTAAATTAGTTATTTTTGATGAGCCAACAAAAGGTATTGATATTGGCACTAAGTCAGAAATATACAAGATTATGCGCAAACTTACAGAAAAGGGTATAGGCGTAATTGTGGTATCCTCTGAACTTCCAGAACTTCTGTCTATCTGCGACAGAATAATTGTAATGAAAGAAGGATCAATAACTGCAACATTTGATTCATCAGAGGCAACAGAAGAAAAACTAATTAAAGCAGCAACCATTGGCTCATAGGAAAAGATCATGGACAAGAATTTAAAGAAAAAAGATTTTAGCTACTACTGGGATAAATACAGCACTGTATCTATTCTGTTTCTGCTGGTTATTGTGTTCTCAGCTCTGCAGCCGCAGGCTTTTATGACAACCAATAACTTTATTAAGATTATCGAGCAGAGCTCAATTAATATTTTAATTGGCTGTGGTGAGTTTTTTGCAATTCTGCTTGCTGGTATTGACCTGTCAGTTGGCTCTGTAATGGCCCTGACTGGCGTATGTACAGCCAAACTCATGCAGCTTGGTGTAAATCCATGGCTAGCTGTACTCATAGGTACAATACTTTTAGGTGCCAGTATCGGTTTTATAAACGGCTTTTTAGTAAATAAAACAGGTCTTCACCCATTTATTATTACAATTGGTACACTCTCTATATTCAGAGGTGTAACCATGATTGTAGCAAATTCAAGAACAGTTTCAGGTATTCCTCCTGAGTTTACAAGACTGGTTGGCGGCAAACTCTTTGATGTTCTGCCAATGCCAATAGTAATATCTCTGGCAACAGCTGGTATTCTGTTCTTTATCACAATGAAGACACAGTTTGGCAGAAATCTGTATGCCATCGGCGGTAACCCTCAGTCAGCATGGTATGCAGGTATTAATGTAAAGCGTCATGTTTTAATTGCCTTCATGATTTCAGGTGTGTGTGCTGGCCTTGCTGGTCTTGTCAACGTGGCTAGACTAGGTGCCGCAGAGCCAAATGCCGGTACAGGCTATGAGACATTTGCTATTGCCGCAGCAGTAATTGGTGGTACCAGCTTCTTTGGTGGTATTGGCTTTATTCCTAAGGTTGTAGTCGGTGGTCTTATTATCGGTGTTATTAACAATGGTCTTAACATGGCAGGTGTAAGCTCTTTCTATCAGCAGATTGCTATGGGATCATTGATTATCGTAGCAGTAACTCTAGATAGATATTTCGGCGCCAGCTCTAAAGTAGGTATTAAATAAAAAAGGAAAAAAAATATGAGTTCAGAATTTTCAGTAAGTCTTATGTGCATGGATTATCTGCACATTGAAGAACAGATTTTAGCCCTTAATGATGAGACTGATTACTATCATGCTGACTTAATGGATGGTCACTTTTGTAAAAATATTACAATGTCACCTGATCTTATAGCAGCCATCACCAAGGTTTCTAAAAAGCCAATGGATGTTCATCTTATGACTGTACATCCTAATGACTGGATTGAGCCTCTGGCCAAGGCAGGTGTTACAACTATCTGTCCTCATGCTGAGACAATCAACACTGATGCTTTTAGAACTATCAATCGTATCAGAGACTTTGGCTGTCAGGCAGGTATAGTGTTAAATCCTGCAACACCAATTGATGTAATCAAACATTATATCAACAGACTTTCTATGGTAACCATCATGACTGTTGATGTTGGTTTTGCCGGACAACCTTTCATTCCTGAGATGCTTGATAAAATCAAAGCTTTGGTCAAGATGCGTGAAGAGCTCAATCTTAACTTTAAAATTCAGATTGATGGAAGCTGCAATAACAAAACCTTTAAGCAGTTACATGAAGCAGGCGCAGATATTTTTATTCTTGGCTCTTCTGGTTTGTTTAACAGAGATAAGAATATACATACTGCTTTTGAGCAGTTACGCCATGACTTTAAAGAGTTAACAGGTCAAGAGGTATAAAATTGAGCAGCCAATATATACTTGGCATTGATATCGGTGGCACCCATATCCGTATGGGTGCTGTTGATGAGACTTTCAAGGTTCACTTTTTTGAAAAGACCAAGTCTCAGCCGATATTAGATACAGAAGCCCCACTTGATAGACTTTGTTCTTTAATCACTGAATTTGAAGAAAAGCACAGTATCAAGCTGTCTGCTGTATCTATCGGCTTTCCATCAACTATTGATGCGCCAAGACGTAAAGTAATCTCCACTCCAAATATAGCTTCTTTGCAGAATTTGGATGTGGTTGATTTTATAGAGAATAAATTAGGTCTAAGGACCTATATCAACAGAGACGTAAATTATTTACTTCTGTCTGATTTAAATAATCTTGAGTTAAATCCAACTCCTAGCTCCGTATGTGGTTTTTATATAGGAACCGGAATTGGCAATACCATTATGATCAATAACAGACTGTTGATTGGTAAGAATGGTAAGGCTGCCGAGCTTGGACACACCCACGTTATCGGTTTTGACGGACAGTGTGGCTGTGGCGGTAAAGGCTGTGTCGAGCTTCTGTCAGGTGGTCTTGCTCTGGCCCGTATTCAAAGGGAGTATTTTAAAGATACTCTTATTGATGACATATTTACTATGCATGCTGATACTGAGGTTATTGATAAGTATATTGATGATCTTGCAGCTACTGTATGCAATGAAATAGTGATAATAGATCCTGAACTATGTCTTTTTGGAGGCGGCGTCATTCAGATGGCCAATTTCCCAAAAGAACGCTTTGAAAAGTACATATATAAATATGCAAGAAAACCTTGTGAAGAGGGCAGCATAAGTATTGTCTATGTAGAAGATAATCCAGAGTCTGGAGTTCAGGGCGCAGGTATTTATGCCTTTAAACGTATTAATGACAGTAGTTATTTGTAGGAGAGTTATATGAAGATTGCACTTGGTAGTGATCATGTAGGAAGAGAACTTAAACTCAAATTAATGGAGTGGTTTGATGAGATTGGTATAGAGTACAAAGATTTTGGTGCATATACCTTTGATCGTTGTAATTATCCAGAGTTTGGTTATCCTGCAGCTAAAGCCGTAGCAGACAAAGAGTTTGATCGTGGCATCGTTATCTGTGGTACAGGCGTAGGTATTTCTCTCTCTGCAAACAAGGTCAAGGGCATTAGATGTGTATGTTGTTCTGAACCATATTCTGCCTTGTTATCAAGACAGCATAATGACACCAACATGCTGGCAATGGGATCACGTGTTGTAGGTTTTGATCTTGCAAAAATGATTGTTAAGATGTGGCTTGAAGGTGAATATGAAGGCGGAAGACATCAGGTCAGAGTCGATCAGATAAGTAAGATAGAAAATACAGGTAGTCTTTAACACATACAAATAAAAGGCAGAAACTAAAAAATCTGCCTTTTTTTATGGAGAATTCACCGTTCTATCAACATATTCTAACAACTAGTTGTCTGCTATACTGTCATAAAAAGATTCATATTTAACACTAAAGTATCTGCAGTGATCCAACCGTTGCAAACTTTTTAACAACCTGCAGTAAAGAGTTGTTGCACAAATTAAGCAAATTAGGGCATAAATGTCTTTCTTACGTGTAAACTTTCAGTATTAAAATTGAAAATTGAGCTAATGCTCTGAGGCTACTATGGGACAGGGTTTTTTTATTACAGCAACCGGAACTGATTTAGGTAAAACATATATAAGTGCTCTTATCTGCAAGGAGCTTAAAAATAAGGGTTTTAAGACAGGTTATTATAAGGCTGCCATTTCTGGAGCAGAGGATCTGTATAACAGTGATGCCTCATATGTGGCCTTAAGGGCTGGCCTTGATTTACACAATGATGTAAAGGTCTCCTATCTGTTCAAAGAGCCGCTCTCTCCGCATCTTGCTGCCCGCCATGAGCAGGTCACAATTGATAGGGAAATTATCAAGTGTGATTATCATAATATACTGCTAAAAAAGGATTATGTGCTGGTTGAAGGATCTGGCGGTATTGTCTGTCCTTTATCTCTTGAGGATGGTGACAGATTTATGCTCTATGATATGGTTGGCATGTTAAAGCTGCCATCATTCATTGTTGCAGATGCAGGGCTTGGTACTATCAATGCCACCATTACCACCATTGATTTTATGCAAAGCAGGGATTTAAAGGTGGCCGGCGTAATCTTAAACAACTTTGATCCGTCAGATGCCATGCATCTTGATAATCTTCGCAGTATTGAGCTTTTAAGCTCCTGTGAGGTTGTTGCCACAGTGCAGAAAAATGGTGAGAGACTGCAATATACTCATGAGTTTTTAACAGATTTTATATAGATATGACAACTGTAGATGTAGATTTAAAGTATATCTGGCATCCTGCTGCACAGATGAAGG
Source organism: Anaerobiospirillum thomasii (assembly GCF_900445255.1). NCBI lineage: Bacteria > Pseudomonadati > Pseudomonadota > Gammaproteobacteria > Aeromonadales > Succinivibrionaceae > Anaerobiospirillum > Anaerobiospirillum thomasii. Next base: position 397,179 of record NZ_UAPU01000007.1, on the reverse strand, counting down.
ATTATGAAAAATTCAGACCTCTTGCTATTAAGAGAGCACAGGGTGTCTACCTTTATACAGAAGATGGCAGGGAGATTCTTGATATTATAGGCTCCTGGTGGTGCAGTCTTTTAGGTCACTGCAATGCGCGTATCAACAAAGCTGTCACAGAGCAGCTTTCTAATTTAGAGCATGTGATTTTTGCCAACCTTACCCATGAAGGGGCGGCACGCCTGGTACAGCGACTTTCTAAGATTCTGCCTCCAGGCCTGTGCAAATTTAATTTTGCGGACAATGGCTCATCAGCTGTTGAGATGGCATTGAAAATAGCATTTCAGTATTGTGCACAGACGGGCAGGGAGCGCAAGATAAAGTTTGCCTGTCTGGAAGAGGGTTATCATGGTGAGACTATAGGCGCTCTGTCTGTAGGCTCTATGGATAAATATACAGCAGTATACAAGCCTATGATGATGGAGAGTATTCATATCAAGGCTCCTGACTGTTACCGCTGTCCCTTTAACTGCACAAGAGACAATTGCAAAGCCTTATGCCTGTCATCTGCAAAGGAGAGTATTGAAAAGCATGCTCATGAGCTGTGTGCGCTTATTGTTGAGCCTCTGCTGCAGGGTGCTGCCGGTATGCGGGTTTATCCTGAGATTTATCTTAAGGGGCTGCATAAGATCTGTAAAGATAACGATGTTTTATTTATTGCAGATGAAATTGCCACAGGGTTTGGCAGAACAGGTGAGATGTTTGCTTGCAGCAAGGCTGATATCAGCCCTGATATTATGACCTTGTCCAAAGGTCTTACAGCAGGCTATATGCCAATGTCTATAGTCTGCACCACACAGCAGATATTTGATGCCTTTTATGATGACTATCAAAAGGGTGTGGCCTTTATGCACTCACACACCTATGCTGGCAATCCATTAGGCTGTGCCTGTGCCAATGCAGTACTTGATATCTTTGAAGATGAAAATATTCTTGATGAGGCCAGGGACAGCGCTGCATTTTTAACCCAGGTGTTAAATGACAGATTTGGCGGACATAAGAATGTTGGAGAGATAAGACATATAGGTCTTATTCATGCCCTAGAGCTTGTAGCTGACAAAGATAGCAAGGCTGCTTTTGATCCAAAGGCGCGCACAGGATATAACATATACAGACACGCTCTGCTTGAAGAGGGGTTGCTGCTGCGCCCAATAGGTGATGTTCTATACTTTAATCCAGCTTTGAATATTAAAAAGGAAGATCTGTTAAAGGCTGTTGATAAAATGAGCAGATCTATTGATTATGTCCTAGGCAAGTAGTTATCTGCTGCCAGATGCTCCTGTATGGCATTTATTTTACAGATGCTAACAGGGGCAGGAGGTAAGGGCTGGCTGTATAAATCTTGGCTGAAAATCTGAGAGTATAGATAGTGAAGGAACGGATTTAAGAGGGGTGAGATCCTAGTTTACATGGCTCCCCGTTCCTTCACAGTTTTTAATTTACTTTAATAATCTTATTAAATCGTAATTTATATATGGCTTATTTCTGATTATAGATTCAGGGCAAAATAAGAGTTTTTTATTTACCAATGAGTTTAATGCCTTTCTTGCTGTAATAATACTGATATTCTCTGAATCAGATAAAAGCTTTGCGGTTATAGAAGTATTGGCAAAAGTAGATAGCCAGGCTTTCTCTTCATATTGTGTTGAGCAATTATGAAGACCGCTTGTTGCCAATTGTTGAATTTTACGTACCTTATCTAGCAAAAAAACTGACATTCTGTTTGTACTCTCTAAAAAGAAGGACAGCCACGTAAACCAATCTGGATTTTCTCCTCTTACTCCATTGAGAAAATCATAATAGCGTAATCTTTCCTTTTCCAGCTCCTCACTTACTAAAAAAATAGGATCATTTACAATACCAAATTTGACGGCCATTAAAGCTATTAAGATACGACCTAATCTACCGTTTCCATCTAGAAAAGGATGTATGGATTCAAATTGTGCATGCATTACTGCAAGCTTTAAAATAGGATGGGCTTGTTCATCAATTACAAACATATCTTCCTGTTGTCTATTAAAGCTGCTATGTTTTACACCATTTACATAATACTCTAGGTTTTCCATATAAGAAGATATTTGATTTGCCGGCACTGGGATATATACAGCATGCTCTATCTTTGAATCAGGACCAATAAAGTTTTGAATTTTTCTAAATTCACCTTTTGCGCTATTAGTGCCTCTTGCATTGTTCATCAGAATACTATGCAATGTTGTAATTAATCGGGTTGAGAATGGCAAACCTTCATTTATTATCAATTTAAGGCCTTCATTTAAGGCTAATTGATAGTCTATTACTTCCTGTAGTTCTAACTGTTTACGCTTATCTTTTTGGACATCAATCATATCCGAGAGCGTTACCTGAGATCCCTCTATTCTGTCGGAGTTGATTGGACAGATTCAGATAAAAATAACAAAGATAAAAGATGGCTGCCTACTGCAGAGAATTTTAATTCACTTTTTAACTCACCTATTGTATTAACAATAGTTGTAATCTGAGACAGCAGATTCAACCCTTGTCTCATAGTGACAGCTGGAGGTAGCATATGTAAGCCTTGTTTTGCCATAATACCACCAATATTTTTAAATAAATTTTTTATAATTATATATCTTACAATCAAATATTTGCATAGTTAAGATAACAAATAAAACAATATAGCTTTAATGTTTAGATAGTGTTTTAAATTAAGAAAACTTTAATTGAGCAATAGCCTCAGCAGGATCTGTCCCTTAAAGTACGTATATAGATAAGTATAGGTGCTATATTTTTTTCTGACTATATCTTCACTCTCTATAAGGGATTTTAATTTATACAGATCTTTGTTCTATCACCTGCTTTTTTAGCATCATTAAAGTGATCTGGCGTCCCAACTAATTAGCGAGTGATTATTCTAATACGTTGAAATTTAATACCTTGGCCAACAAGGCCGTCAATTGATTTTATAAATATCGATGAGGATTGTATCTGTTTATTAAATGATGCTTTAAAAACTAAAGATCTAAAATATGTTCTGACGACTCTTTGCGTACTGGCACGGTATAAGGGGATGTCCAAAATTGCTAAAGAGAGTAATACCAATAGAGCGCATCTGTATAAAATATTAAGTGAAAATGGAAATCCTTCTGCTAAAAAACTTATGCAGATAATGGATGTTCTTGGTATTGAACTGTCTGCAACTTTAAAAAAACATAATAATTTAAAAGCAATTTAGGTATACGCTATGAAGCTAGGTTTTAGTGATTTTGATGCTGCTGAATTTATTAATGATGAGCAAGATATTTTTTTATACTTTAAAAGCAGCATTTGAAGCGGATGAAGGTGATGGTGCTCTTATTTGTGAAGCTCTCAATGATATAGCAAGAGCACTTGAAATGAATGAAATATCCAAAAGTAGTGGAGATGCAAGAGAAAGCCTTTATAAATCTTTATCTTCTGTACGCAATCCTGAATTTGGCACTATATTAAAGATTTTGCGCCCACAATCTAAGACTTACAGTAGAACAACTAAAAGCACAAAATAATATTTAAGCATAGGCAAGGAAAAATTAAAGAATAGGTTTATAACCCTGAGATCGCAGGGTAAAAATACCTAGTTTTTTTTATTTTTCTTTATCCTACCAAAAATTCCTTGTTATCAATCAAATTTTTTTTGAATTATTTTTCTAAATGCCTTGACTTTTTTCTTGTTTTATGGTACGATTTACCCAATAGGAGGACATCATGGCCAGTAAAGATAAGAATCAAAATCACCCAGTTTTCAAGAACGTTGTTGCCAGCAAGAGAACCTATGCCTATGCTCTCTTGCAGGGGAAATCTGTATGGAATGCTGAAAAAGGCTATTCAACCCGTGTGGCACCAACTCAGATTGGATCTATCAAAAGCAAAGATGGTATTGGTGAGTGTGTTTTTAGTATTAACTTTCTCTCTGAAAATCCTGAGTTTATTCCATGGAAGGTTATACGTGTGGGACAGGGAAAGTTTGAGTACGAAAGACGCTCAGAAGCTGAAATCAAGGAAATAAAACAAAAACTTGCCGACTCTCAGGATATTTTGGATGATATTAAAGCAAATCCATCTAAACCCGGCATACGCACCAAGGCCTCTGTTGCTAGAAATTCTGGCTCTGCCACCCACAAGACCTGCGGCACTGCTCGTAAGTTTGGCGATTATTATCTGCTCAAATCCTTTATGGATAAGATGCCATCATTTAATATCCTTAAAAAGATTATGCCTGATGACAAATACATCCTGCTGGTATACATGATAATGACCTGTCTGTCCAAGGGTATTAAATCTATATCTTATGAGATTGAGGCTTTTGTCAGAGAGCACGCTCTTGATTTAGATATAAACTCTTATAAAGATCATATACAGAGACTGTATAAATACATAGATGAAAACGGCGTTATAAACGAGTTTGCCAAATTTAAAACTCAGTATCATAAAAAGAAAAATGGCAATAAGCACATGCAGTTTCTGGCTCTTGATGGTACTAACGTAGATAATGCCGGCAACTGCCTGACTAAGGCACAGTACGGCAAATCTAAAAGCGGTACAGACAACAAGGTTATTAATTTTATAACACTGGTTGACCAGAGCACACATGAGCTGTTTTCCACTGTTACATATGCAGGCAATATTACAGATGTGCTGACTGTGGAGTCAGTATGCAGGCAGCTTGTGGACAGAGGCGCCGGCGACAATATATCTTTAGTCTGTGACAGGGGATTCTGGTCTATCAACAATATCTCGGCCATGCTTGAGCATAATATATCCTTTGTGTGCAACTGTAATATAGCCAAGAGCAAACTTATCAAAGAGCAGGTAGATGCAATATCACGCGATCTGCTAAGAGACAGGGGTCTGGTTTTTAGCAGTAGCGCAGATATTACAGACACTGCGCCTAAACTGCTTGCAGGAAAGACTATACAGCTCCCATGGTCTTATACACAGAAGATTCTAAGTAAAATGGCAAGAGAAAATAATGAGTCTTACAAGCCTGTAAGGCAAAAGGAGAAAACTCTGTATGTACACTTTATTTTCTCCCGCGAGATATATGAAGAGAGCATGAATAAATATAGGGTTTTAATCAAAGAGCTCAATGATGCCTATGATATAGCCAGCAACTGGCAGGAGGTTATTGCAGGTAAAGAGCCATCTGAGCTTACTGCCGCTCATACCAATCTTTTAAAAGACAAGCTCGTTGATTTATTTCAATATAGTGATGAGGTTGCAGACACTGACTCCTCTTTTGACAAAAAGGAGCAGCCTCAACAACACTATTACCCAAGATACTATGTCATATCAAGGCTATGCAGACAAATAGCCACCAGAGTTCTGGTTTCTGACTGTGTGGATAATGTTATTGAGGCAAATGAAATATATGCGCAGAGAAATAATGTAGAGGTGGGCTATAGTATAATTAAAGGCGAGCTTGGAGGCTCTACACTCAATGCCTCCACCGATAAGACAGTAAATGCCAAAGTATTCATACTGTCTCTTGCATCAGAGGTGCAAAGACAAATGCTCGAGGCTAATAAAGTCTTTAATAAAGAGCAGATTAAAAACAATCTGCCTCCTGTAAAGCTTTGTCATAACTCATTTAGAGGCACACTGCGCTCTCTGGAGGCTATAGAGGCCACTATTGATAAAGAAAATGGATCTATAATATTCTCTGGAGGAATATTAAAAAGGCAGTCTGAGTTAATACGCTCATTTGGCATTGAGCCATTAGATACGCTGACACGTGCAGCATATGCCAAAGAAGAGGGTTTTAGCTTTAAACGATAGTTAAAAAAAGAAGATCTGGTCGCGTCCGGCGACCGGCTTCTGGTCATGAAATTAAGATTGATTCTCGGTATGTTTGGTGTGCGATCTTAGGGATACGCTGACACGTGCAGCATATGCCAAAGAAGAGGGTTTTAGCTTTAAACGATAGTTAAAAAAAGAAGATCTGGTCGCGTCCGGCGGCCGGCTTCTGATCTTGAAATTAAGATTGATCCTCGGTATGTTTAGTGTGCGATCTTAGGGTGATTTAGGTGAAATTATACGGAATTTTTTTAATGTGGTAGCTACGACGGGAATCGAACCTGTGACCTCAGCATTATGAGTGCCGCGCTCTGACCGACTGAGCTACGTAGCCACATTAAAAGTTTGGCAGGGGTACAAGGATTCGAACCTTGGAAATGGCGGAATCAGAATCCGCTGCCTTACCGCTTGGCTATACCCCTATTGTGACAGAGTCCTAAAAAATATCCCTTTGGCAGGGGTACCTGGGTTCGAACCAGGGCGTGGCGGGATCAAAACCCGCTGCCTTACCACTTGGCTATACCCCTAAGGTCTCTGTGTTTTTGTTCTTTTGTCTCAAGAACGGTGCTCATTATAAAGTAATTTAAAACGCTGTCAACAAAAAATTTAAAAAAATTTTATAAAAAATTTTAACATATTGATATATAAAGAAAATATGCATGAATTTTTCCTAAGAAAAAAGGCTTATGTTTTTATATATAAATTAATCTTAAGCAAATACCCTTAAATATATATTAATTCGGCCAGTATATGCTTTTGCCTAGCATGTTCTATACATACAGATCTTTATTGGTCTATTTTTATCAGTGTAGTGAAAAAATATAAAAAAAGTAATAATATAAATGCTGTTTTTTACTGTAAATATCGTGTTTATGTAAGTTGTGCACTACTATGAACCACTTGAGCAAAGCATGTCATTAATTGCTAGTATATGCACACTATAATTATTTTGCAGTTATATAAGTTTTTAGGAGCACGGTGTGATTCCACGCGTCGAGAATTTTGATAAATTAAAGGCTGACTATCAGCTCTATGTCAATGAACTTAAAAGCTCTGCATTTGCAGGTGATGTTGAGGACAGGTACGAAGCCCGTCTTTTATGTGCAACTGATAACTCAGTCTATCAGCTCCTTCCGCAATGTGTAATTTTTCCAAAAACAGCAAGTGATATACAGACTGCTTTGTCACTTGCCTCAAAGAAGTGTTATAAATCTATTGTTTTTGCTCCACGCGGCGGCGGTACCGGCACTAATGGTCAGTCACTGACCCACGGTATTATGATTGACTGTTCACGCTACATGAAGGGTGTAAGCGAGTTAAACCCGCAGTTGCGTGAGGTTACAGTGGAGAGTGGTGTCATCAAGGATGAGCTAAACGATCTGCTGCGTGAGCACAGGCTGTTTTTCTCACCTGAGCTTTCAACATCAAACCGCGCCACTATAGGCGGTATGATAAGCAATGATGCTGCAGGTCAGGGCTCTAATGTCTATGGCAGAACCTCAAATCATGTCAAAAGTGTCAGCATGGTATTGGCAGACGGCTCTTTAGAGACCTTTAAAGAGGTAAGCGGAGACGAGCTCAAATCCTGTCTGTCCCGTGAGGGTTTTGTAGGCGATATCTACAGAAAGTGTTACAGAATTTTAAAAGACAACAATGCAAGAGTAAAAGAGGTTTTTCCAAAGTTAAACCGCTTTATGACAGGTTATGATCTTGATCATGCCTATGATGCATCTACTGATACTTTAAATCTTGCCCGTCTTATATGCGGTGCCGAAGGTACCTTAGGTGTAGTTACATCCATTACTCTTGATCTGACTCCAATGCCTGAGTTCAGAGCTCTTTTGGTAATTAAATATGACAGCTTTGACTCGGCTTTGCGTCATGCCATGCCTCTTATCAGAGCCGGAGCGCTGTCAGTTGAAACTGTTGACTCAAAGGTTTTAAACCTGGCCAAAAAAGATCCTGTCTGGTATTCAGTGCGTGAGTATATTCAGGAGGTTGAGGGCTTTGATATTCAGGGTGTGAATATTGTTGAGTTTGCAGGTGCCGATGCCAAGGCCGAGCAGAGCAAGATGCAGAGTCTTTATGAGGATATATTAAAGCAGACTCAAAAAGAGGGCAAAGAGCGTGGCGGTATTATAGGCGCGCAGATTACAGACAGCGCTGCAGGCATAGCTGCAGTTTATGGCATGCGCAAAAAGGCTGTAGGTCTTCTAGGCTCGGCAGCAAGCAAAGAAAAGCTTGTGGCCTTTACCGAGGATACAGTGGTGCCGCCTGAGCATCTTGCCGACTATATTCTTGAGTTTAGGGCACTTTTGGACTCAATGGGTGTGGATTATGGCATGTTTGGCCATGTGGATGTGGGTCTTATGCATGTGCGTCCGGCTCTTGATCTGACAAAAGAAGAGGATAAGCAGAAATTAATAACCATCTCAAATGAGGTGGTCAAGCTTATTGACAAGTATAAAGGTCAGATGTGGGGAGAGCATGGACGAGGCTACAGATCATGCTTTGGCGAGATCTATTTTAAAGATCTCTATCCTGTGGCAAGAGAGATAAAGGCTGTCTTTGACATGGATAACAGATTAAATCCAGGCAAGATCTGTGTACCTCTTGGCATGGAGGGCTCACTTGTAGCGCTAGACAGTGTAATGCGCGGCGATCTTGACCGTCAGATACCAATATCGATACGAGAGAATTTTGAAAATGCCATGAACTGCAATGGCAACGGTCAGTGCTTTAGTTATCAGCAAAGCTCTCTTATGTGTCCAAGCTACCGCTACACCAAGGATCATGTCAGATCGCCAAAAGGCTATGCAGGTCTTATGCGCGAGTGGCTGCGTCTTATGGCCAAAAATGGTATCAATATTAATGCCATGGAGCTTGAGACTCTGACACGAACACCAAATCCTGTGCACTTTGCCAGACGTGTCTACAATACAATATGCGGCAAAGATGACTTTAATAAGGCCTATTATGAAAATATAAAGACCTGTGTAGCCTGTAAATCCTGCAAGACACAGTGTCCGGCCCATGTCAACGTAGCAGATTTAAACTCACGTTTTCTTGCCATGTACTATGACAGATATCTAAGACCTAGCATGGATCTAGTTGCACTGCACGCTGAGGTGCTGCTGCCATTGATGTCACGTTATCCAAAGCTTTTCAATCCAATTCTAAAAAGCTCGCTTAATGCCTATCTTGTCAAAAAGATCTTCAAATTTGTAGATCTGCCTCTCTTTAGCTCAGTGACACTGCACAGAGCCTGTCAGATGCACAATATTGCACTTCTTGATACTGATGGAGCTTTAAAGAGCAAGGCTGATGTGGTTATTGTCACTGATCCGTTTACAGCCTCATATGAAGTTGACGGTCTTGTTGAATTTGCGCTGTTTTTACAGAAGGTAGGCTATAGCGTGGTGATGCTAAAGCCTTATGTCAACGGCAAGCTGCGCGTGGTGCGCGGTGATAGACGCGGCTTTATAAACTTTGCAGCAAAGCAGGCTTCAAGACTGCAGCGCCTGTCTGATGCCTCCATGACTCTTGTAGGCTTTGATCCTGCTCTGACTATATGTTATCGCGATGAGTACAAGGAGCTTTTAGGCTCACGCCGTGGTGATTTTACCGTCTATCTGCCAGAGGAGTTTTTAGAGGCAGGCTTAAAGGAAGGTCCTCTGCATGACTTTATTGCAAGACACAAGGACAGATTAAAGGCACTGAGCACTACTGAGGACTTTGGCAAAACCTGGTATCTTTTTGCCCACTGCACCGAGCAGGCGCTGCTGCCGCGTGCCGTTCTTATGTGGCAGCAGGCCATGTCAGCCTTTGGACTGACTTTACTGCCAATACCTGTGTCATGCTGCGGTATGGCAGGTATGCATGGACATATGGCTCACAATCAGGATGAATCTTATTCTGTATGGCAACAGGGCTGGAAAAAGGAGCTTGATAAGCGTGATTTTGATGCCTGTCTTGTCACCGGTTTTTCCTGCCGCTCTCAGGTTTTAAGGATGGAGGGCAAAGCAGCAAGACATCCTGTTTATGTCCTTTATGACTTAGTGGAGAAAGTTGAATGACCAAAAGAGATCTGTTCTTTTATGCAGTAGGCTCTACAGCATTTTTTATAGTCGGACCGTGCATTATGTTGGTGCTAAAACACTTTTTTTCTGCACCATTTTTGCCAGATACAACATTTATGCCTGTTGTAGGTTATGTCATGTGTGCCCTGGGAGCCTTCTTTGCCGTATGGTCAAATGTTGAGCTGGTGCGCGTCGGTAAAGGCTGTGCAGGTGTTATAGGTCCTGTCAAACTCATGACCGAGACCAAGCATTTGGTCACCTCAGGCCCTTATGCCCTGTGTCGCAATCCCATGCATCTTGGTGTAATATTGTTTTACCTGGGGCTTGCTTGTGTTATCAACTCTTTGGCCTCTCTTGTATTACCGCTTGGCATGATTATCTTTGCCTTTAGTGTGGCAGTGCTCTTTGATGAAAAGAGACTGATGAGAGACTTTCCTGATGAGTATGCACAGTGGTCAGCACAGGTACCAAGGTTCATACCGAGGTTAGGATTGTTTAAATAGAAAAAATTAGGAGTTCATCATGACTATGTTGTCTGGTGCACAGATGTTAGTGCGATCTTTAGAGGATTTGGGTGTAGATACACTGTTTGGTTATCCAGGTGGCGCTGTGCTGGATATCTATGATGCACTCCTTGAGTCAGAAAAAATTCATCACGTACTGGCCCGTCATGAGCAGGGTGTAGCTCATATGGCTGACGGCTATGCCAGATCCACAGGCAAGGTAGGCTGTGCCCTGGTGACCTCAGGTCCTGGTGCCACTAATACAGTAACAGCCATTGCCACAGCCTATATGGATTCAATTCCTCTGGTTGTCATCACAGGTCAGGTGGTGGCACCGCTTATTGGCTCTGATGCTTTTCAGGAGGTTGATACTGTAGGTATTACAAGACCTATAGTCAAACACTCATATCTGTGCAAGAGTGCTCTTGATATACCAAAATTCATCCGTCAGGCCTTTTATTTAGCCTCAACAGGCAGACCAGGTCCTGTGGTTGTCGATATTCCAAAAAACTGCGTTTCACCATCAGTCAAGTTTGAATATCCGCCAATGACTGAGATAAAGATGCGCTCTTATAATCCAACCAAGCTAGGTCATAAAGGTCAGATAAAAAGAGCAGTCAAACTTCTAAGCGAGGCCAAGCGTCCTGTGCTTATGGTAGGCGGCGGTGTCATCCTTGGCAATGCCTCATCACGTATTAAAGATCTGGCCAAAAGATTCAATCTGCCTGTGACCTGTACTCTTATGGGTCTTGGCGGCTATCCTGGCAATGACAAGCAGTTTTTAGGCATGCTTGGTATGCATGGCACCTATGAGGCCAATGAGGCCATGGATAAGAGCGATCTGATTTTAGCCTTCGGCGTGCGTTTTGATGACAGAGTTACCAATGATGTCTCTAAATTCTGTCCTGCCGCCAAGATTATACATGTAGATATAGATCCTGCCTCCATTTCCAAAAATGTAGCCGTGGATGTGCCTATTGTAGGCGAGGTTGACAGTGTGCTTGGACAGTTTAATGATGCCATAGCCGAGCTGCAGTTAACCTGCGACAATCAGGCCATGAAGGAATGGTGGGCACAGATTGAAAAGTGGCGCAGCCGAAACTGCCTTAACTTCAAGGCCAAAGAGGATGTAATACACCCGGCTCAGATTATACAGAGCATTTACAAAGCTACAGGAGGTGATGCCATCATTGCCACCGATGTAGGTCAGCATCAGATGTTTACAGCGCTGTATCATCCTTTTAAAGAGCCGCGTATGCTTTTAACCTCAGGCGGTCTTGGTACCATGGGTTATGGTTTTCCTGCAGCCTGTGGCGCACAGTTTGGCAATCCTGACAAATGTGTCTGTCTGATTACAGGTGACGGCTCATTCCAGATGAATATTCAGGAGTTGTCAACCTGTCTTGAGTATGGCGTGCCTGTAAAGATTTTCATTCTGGACAATCATACTTTAGGTATGGTGAGACAGTGGCAGAGCATGTTCTACAGAGGACGCATCAGCTCCACCAATCTGCACTCCAATCCTGACTTTATAGCTCTTGCCAGAGCCTATGGCCATGAGGGCATCAGAATTGAAAAGCCAGAGGAGCTTGATGAGGGTATTGAGCGTGCACTTTCCATGAAAGACAGACTTGTAATTGTGGATATTGTCTGTGATACCGATGCCAGAGTGCTGCCTATGCAGCAGAAAAACGGCTGTATGTCTGATATGTTCTTAGCTGAGGAATAGAAAAATGCGTCATTTAGTATCTATTTTAACTGAAAATGAAACCGGTGCTTTATCTCGCATTGTAGGTCTGTTCTCACAGCGTGGCTATAATATAGAAACCATTACCGCAGCTCCTACAGATGATAAGACCATATCACGCATCAACATTTTGACCTATGGCGGTGCCGAGCATATTGAGCAGATTACAAAACAGCTGCACAAGCTTATCAACGTTATTAAAGTATCCTCCTTTGAGGAGAGTGATGATGCTGTAGAGCGCGAGCTGCTTTTTGTCAAGGTGCATACACCAACAAGAGCCATACGCGAGGAGCTAAAGAGTCTGTGTGATATCTTTAAAGCTGAGATTGTCGATGTAACACCTGATCTGTACATACTGCAGTATGTCAGCACCTCGGCCGATGTTGACAGATTCTTAAAGGTTATTTTGGAAACAGCTGAGATCATTGAGACTATAAGATCAGGTGTGTGCGGCATTGCCCGTGGTGAGCACTCACTGCAGCTGCCATCTTAAAGATTTTAGTTTGCAATTGCCAAGGGTCGCCACAAAGGCGGCCTTTTTTGTAATAAAGCTTGAGATGTAACACTCAACAGCCCTTTAACACAGCACAAAGACAACAGCTGCCATAAAGGCAGCCCTGGGTTTTTTCTTTGCTTTATATCAGAGCATCTGCAAAGTACAATCGTGTCCTGAATTGTCAGTATCCAAAATGATTTCTATAATAATATCCATGGTGTTTTGACCAAGCTCTCTTAAACTTTTTTCATAGCAAAGCCACCTGATATGTATAGGGGAGCCATACTCATGACGGCCAAAACCACCGCGCAGAATATCATTGAAGGCATCAAGGCTGCGTCCTATCTTCCAGTCAAGGCCGCAGGTGAAAACCCTCTCAACCTCATCATAAAAACCAGCCATGTCATTAAAGTGCCTTCCGTCAATGACAAACACCTCTCTTGTGTGCATAAATAAGATCCTTTTATTGCTTTATGCTTGTATCTGTAAGGGCATAAGTTTAGCTAAAGTACCTGACTGTAGATAGTAACTATAATTAATATAAGACCGAGCATAAAGAAGATTACCCGTCTTGAGCTGCGACCATAGCGCAGCAAGTAGGGGTTGCCTGCAAAGTCGCACAGTAAGCTTAAGTTTCTTAGAGATTAAATTATCAGAATAAGACACGCAAGCAAGGTTACAGTGTTGTAATGCTCCTACAAAAAAACTATGATATGAGCGCTGTTCATCTGCTAAGCTCATTGCTATCATCCCTGCGTTTAGCACTTTGTTTTTAGAAAAATCCCATACGCATCAGTGTTTGATTGAATTTTATTTTTTTTCTTCACTCAAACAACACTCCCCAATTTTTTTCTATGCTAGTGCCAGCAAAAACGAGGCAAGTCTGTCTTGAGAAATGAGATTTTCGGAAGGATGGAGTTTTAGAGCCTTTTTTATATAAAACTCAGAATTAACTAATTTAAGAGGCTCAAGATCCATAGCTTTTATAATGGTATCTATAGTGTCGGCATCTTTTTTTCCTTTGGTTGTTGTAATTGTCAATGGCTGATTTTACATCAAGTACGTCATTATCCTGAGCTGATAGCCGTGTAGACTTAGGAGTATAGATTTGAGCATTTTCAAAGCAATTTATGTAAAGCGTATTTTCTTTACTAAGGCACAAATGCATAACCATGGCCTTGTTGAGATTTGATGTGAACTGATTGATCGTCATATATGCCCCATATACTCTCAAACCTCTTTTTTTACAATAAAGATCAACGCTGCACCCTCATAAAGTTTTATATCTTTTATAGCACAGCATAAGGCAGGTGCAAATATCTTCCTTAAAGTGACTATAAAAAATTGTATGCATGGATAAAAGAGCTGGCTTTGACAGAGCCATAGCTGCTGTATAGCTTTTACCTCTGTAGAGATAAAAAAGTTTATTTAAGATGTCAGAGGCGTAAAAAACATGTATATTGAGCGCAGGAATTTTTTAGTATTGAGTACATGATACACAAGCTTTGATACACAAGATAAAGGCACATACTTATGACAGACAATGAAATACGCGCCACAATTGATGCATTAAATGCCAAAGATGATTATGATGGTATAATTGATTTTATAGCTACACTTGATAATGTTGACTTTGACTGCGCACTGCAGCTTGCAAGAGCCCATATCAACAAAGCCAACAGGGCAGAGCCATCTTATGCCTACAAGCTTTATTTAAATGCCTCTGATATTTTAGACACCTATGCCCAAAAGGGTAAGGACAGCCCGTCATGGCTGTTTTATAAAGGCTATACACTCTTTAAATTAAATTTAGTCTCAGAGGCTCTTATCCGTTTTGAAAGGGCTATGCGTTTTGTCACCATCAGTGACGGTGCTCTTTTTAATCAGATAGGCAATATGCTAAAGATCTGTAAAACCCTTGAGGCAAGACTGTCTGAGACTTTATCTGATGATGATCTTAATCTTATAGATGAGCATATACAAAAACATTTTGGTTCATACAGTGTTTTAAGTAGCAGCGACAGCATTGATCTAATAGATGTAGCCCCGACAGAGAGTCACAATTATCATGTGATTATGACAAAAGGTCTGTCAGCCTTTTTAATGGATGTGCCAGATGGTTTTGATAAAAAGAGCAATGCTCGTATTGAGCTTGCCATTGCTCTGCCATTGAAGTGGGATAAGAGCAATACCTGGCCTTTTGAGCTTTTAAGAAAATTAAGCATGCTTTTAAAATCTGGCAACAGATTTTTAGGCTTTGGCTTTACTTTTGATAATGAAAAAGCATTTGCCAAAAATACTGCCTATACAGGTGCCATGCTTACAGCCCTTGGCGATTATAGTAAGGAATCTCAGGCTATAGAGCTTGCAAATGGTGATACAGTCAATATTTTTCAGGTAGTACCGCTTATGCCAATGGAAGTTGCCTACAGACAAAAGCATCAGGCACAAGAGCTTTTAGATCTGTTTAAACTGCGTCATGTGGTACTAAGTCCATTAGTTGATGGCAGAGAGGATGTCTGTCAGTCAATAAGAGAGTGAACTAAAAACTGTGTAAACGAAGATAGATGATTTAAAATATAACCATTATCGGAGTTTACTTAATATGGCAAGAATTAAACATAGCCCAATGGCTGAAAAGATAGCTGACCTTATAATGGAGCACTACAACCCAAAAGATGCCCAGAGTGCTCAAGATGCTATTAAAGAAGCATTTGCACCTGTTTTTGAAAGGATCCTTAATACTGAGCTTGATGCTCATTTAGGCTATAGCAAGAGCAGCACTGATGAGAAGGAGACCACCAACAGGCGCAACGGCTATTCTAAGAAAACCATTCAAGGCTCATTTGGTGAGGCAGAGATCAACACTCCACGTGATCGTGAAGGAACCTTTGAGCCAGTAATTATCCCAAAAAGGGAAAAAGACGTATCTCAGATAGAGCAAAAGGTCCTGGCCATGTATGCAAGAGGCATGAGTCAGAGGGATATAAGCTCAACCATTGAGGAAATCTATGGTTTTAAGCTCTCTCAAGACAAGATCTCCACTATAACGGACCTTATCCTGTCGGATGTTAATGAGTGGCTTAACAGGCCGTTAAAGCCTCTGTATACCTTTGTCTTTGTAGACTGCATCTATGTCAAGATGAAGAATGACAAGGGCTCTACAGAGAATCATGCCGTATATGTAATATTAGGCTTAGATGCTGAGGGGTATAAAGAGGTTTTGGGGCTTTATATATCCCCAACAGAGTCAAAGTCATGTTGGATGAATATATTTGACAATATCAAGAGCAGAGGCGTTAAGGACATACTTTTCCTGTCTATGGACGGTGTCTCTGGTCTTGAAGACGGAGTAAAGTCTATATTCCCGCAGACAGTTGTACAAAGATGCATTGTGCACCTTATACGCAATGCCTGTAAATATGTCCCTTACAAGGATTTAAAGGCTTTCTGTGCCGACTGCAAGGCAATGTATGGAGCTATTAATGCAGAGGCAGCTGAGGAAGCTCTGCTGCACCTTATAGACAAATGGGGTGATAAATACCCTGGAGCTATAAGGGTGTGGGAGAACAATTTCAACCATGTAACACAGCTGTTTAACTATCCATCGGCAATACGCAAAATCATGTACACCACTAATGCTATAGAGGCCGTAAACTCCAGCTTACGTAAGGTCACTAAAATAGGTATGTTTGAGAACAAGAATGCCGTGTTTAAAGTCTTTTATTTAAGAATTACAGGCGACCTGGCCAAGAAATGGGGTGTGAGCAGAGTCAGGAACTGGACATCTGTCTTAAACCAGATGACATGCATTGATAGTCTGGCTGAACGTATAAGGCCATATATAAACTAGTTTTTAAGCGTATAGGAGCAAGCCCGCCGCGCGGATAGGTAATACTACGTATTACCTATGGGTTGTCGCATCCTGTAAAACATAGAGCCAAGGGAGACAAAACGTGATAAACATGGGATTCCTGCCCCCTCAGCCATTTATGGACAAGCCCCTACGGGGTTGGCTACGCCAATCCATAAAAGGCTTTCAGGGGCAGGAAGAGGCAAAATCATGAAATGAGGTATTGAATTGTTGAAAAAAACAAGATAGCATAAATTTAGATTCTAAAATTGCGCAATTAAAGAATAAGAGATCTTAGTTTACACAGATCTCCGTTCCCTCCCGTCAATAAGCGCCAAGAGCGTATAGTCTTTCTATTATGGCAGGTAGTACCTGCCATATAATCACACACTCAGTCTTAAACCTTTAAAGTCCAAAGATTTAATCAGCTAAGTTCAACCTTATCCTCTTTATCCTTGTCATCAATATCTATAATGCTGCCGTCGCTGATGGCAGGAGCCTGTCTTGAAAAGCTCTCAAGCAAGGAGCACAGACTGCCACGCCCTAGTGACAGACGGTTTTGTGCCTGCGCAAAGCTTGAGTGCAGCTGCTCAAGTTTTCTGCCGCTCTCATCAAAGGCCTCTTTGACAAGAAGACTCTTTTTATAGATAGCCATGGCATTTTTGACAATATCTTTGACCCTGTCATTCTGTGTGGCTAAAACCCACAGATTGGAGACTACACGCAGTGCAGGCAGCAAAGTCTGCGGGCTGACAAGATAGATATTTTTAGAGGCGGCATAGGCATACAGATCGCTTTTATACTCAAGTGCGCAGCTCAAAGCTCCGTCAACTGGCACAAACATAAAGATAAAGGATGGGGAGTTAAATGAGCTGTATTCATCATAACGGGCTGTGGCGAGCTCATCTATATGAGCTTTTATGGAATTTGTGTGCGCCTGTAGCGCTTTTTGTGCCAGAGCATTATCCTGTGCATTTACAAAATCTGTATAGGCTGTAAGAGAGCATTTGGCATCAATGATAATACATTTGTTCTCAGGTAGATTGACTATAACATCTGCTCTGCCCCTTTCATTGAGATCGCGACTGCCGGCCACCTCTCTTTTATACTCAAAGCCTTTGCGCAGTCCTGAGTTTTCAAGCACCAGCTCAAGCTGATGCTCTCCCCACATACCCTGTGATTTACCGCCTGATTTCAGGGCTTTTATCAGATCATCGGCTTTGAGCTTTAAATTAAGCTGTGCCTCATTGAGTCTGTCAAGCTCCTGTTTTAAAGCTCCTGACTGCTCTGAGTTTATCTTCTGCACCTTGGTTATAAGATCGCGAAATACATAAAGCTCTTCTTTTAAAGGCTGCACAGCCTTGCCAAAGGAGTTTAAGGACTGTTTTTGCAGATCATCACTGCGCTTTTGCACAATCTCCTCAGATAAGGACTTAAGGCGGCTTTCAAGCTCAAGAGACTGAATTTTATAGCGTCTGTCATTCTCCTCTGCAAGAAGCTCAAGAGCATCAACCTGCCCCTCAAGCGAAGCAATTTTCTTAATCTGCTCATTGTGCCTTGCTATAAAGCTTTTAAGCTCCAGATCTTTACTCTGCATGCTTTGTGTAAGCTCTTTTATTTTAAGATCAAGATTTTTATTATCCTGCCTTAGTGCAATGGCCATATGCTCAGTATCTTTTAGCACTAAAGACTGCTCTTTGTGTGCCTTATCAAGCATCTGCAGTCTTTGTAGCAGATCTGTATTTAATGTATCTAAGGCATCAGCCTTTGTCGACAGCTCAAGACTGTGTGTTTTTAGAGTATAGATGACATAGATAAGGTAAATGATGCACAACAGGGCGGCCAGGGCTGTATAGATACTGTGACGGGCAAGAAAATCGGCAATAAACATGGCTTTACACACAAAAATAAAACAAAAGACAATTATATGTCAAAAAGAGGGTTTTATTTTAATCCTAAAAGAACAGGACATTTTATTAAGCAAAATACTTATAGCCTGGCTTTGTAAAATATGGTCAAAAACTGTGTAAGCATTGTGCTTTTTCTATAATGAGGTTTGACCGCAGACGTAAAAAAAAGCATAATATCAAGATTATTTTACTGACTTTTATATGCTTTAGTATAAAGAGTATAAGAGCTAGGTCTTTTTTTATTGTTGTAGCACATACAGGAGATTTGTGTGAAAACCTGGCATGATATTATAGGCCCGCTAAAGGGTAGTGAAAGTTTTCAGAATGTTTTGCATTATGTGGCAGTAAAAAGAGCTGAGGGTGATGAAATCTATCCGCCTGACAGCGCCGTCTTCAATGCGTTTAAATATACAGCCTTTGATAAGCTTAAAGTTGTTATAGTAGGTCAGGATCCTTATCATGAGCCAGGTCAGGCCATGGGACTTGCCTTTAGTGTGCCTGTCGGTGTAAAAACTCCACCGTCACTTGCCAATATCTATCGTGAGCTTAAGGATGATATGCCAGGCTTTAGCGTACCTGAGCATGGCTGCCTTATTCCATGGGCAAGACAGGGTGTGCTTTTATTAAATTCAGTACTTACAGTTAAAAGCGGTGAGGCCAACTCCCATCACAATCAGGGCTGGGAGGATTTTACCGACGGCGTTATCAAGGCTTTAAATGACAACTGTGAAAATCTGGTCTTTATGCTCTGGGGCAACAGCGCAAAAGCCAAATGCAAGGATGTGGACAGAGAGCGTCATTTAGTGCTCGAGGCTGCACATCCAAGCCCGCTGTCTGCCTATCGCGGCTTTCTAGGCTGCAGACATTTTTCTAAAGCCAATACCTATCTGCACGAGCATGGCAAGACTGTTATCAACTGGCAGCTGCCTTTATACCTTGACGGCAGCGAGACATTATAGATTAAAGGATTTTAAGGAGATTTAATGATAGACGTAGAAAAGGCACTGCGCGAGATTGCCCGCGGCGCTCAGGAAATTATCCCAATTGAAGAGTTAAAGACCAAGTTAAGCTCAGGCCGTCAGCTTATTATCAAACTGGGCATGGATCCAACCGCCCCTGATATTCACCTGGGTCATACTGTAATTTTAAACAAGCTAAGAACCTTTCAGGAGCTTGGCCACAAGGTTATTTTAATTATTGGTGACTTTACAGCAGCTGTAGGCGATCCATCTGGCAAGAATACTACAAGACCGCAGCTCTCTCGTGAAAAGATTTTAGAAAATGCGCAAACCTATGCCACACAGGCCTTTAAGATTCTGGATAAAGAGAAGACTGAAATCAGATATAACTCTGAATGGCTCTCAAAGCTTGGCACCGATGGCACCATTGCTCTTGCCTCAAAACTTACTGTAGCAAGAATGCTTGAGCGTGAGGATTTTACCAAGCGTTTTCAGGGCGGTATTCCTATTGCCATTCATGAGTTTTTATACCCACTGTTTCAGGGCTATGACAGCGTTGCGTTAAAAGCTGACGTGGAGCTTGGCGGTACTGATCAGAAGTTCAATTTGCTCATGGGCCGTGAGCTGCAAAAGGATGCAGGTATTGAGCCACAGTGCGTACTTATGATGCCTCTGCTTGTAGGTCTTGACGGTGTCAAAAAGATGTCAAAGTCAGCTGGCAACTACATTGGCGTGCATGATGCTCCTGCCGAAATGTTTGGCAAGATTATGTCACTCTCTGATGATCTGATGTGGTCATACTTTGAACTGCTATCCTTCAGACCAATTGAGGAGATTGAGGATCTTAAAGAACGCTGTGCCTCTGGTATGAATCCACGTGATGCCAAGATTGAGCTGGGCCGTGAAATTGTTGCAAGATATCATGGTGATGAGGCTGCCAATGCCGCTGTTGATGGCTTTATCAATCAGTTTGCCAAAGGCGCTATTCCAGAGCAGATGGATGAGTTTACCCTTGAGTTTGTCTCACTGCCAAATCTTCTAAAGGATGCAGCATTATGCGCCTCAACCTCAGAGGCCATGCGCATGATTAAGCAGAATGCCGTAAAATGTGACGGTGAGGTCATCTCAGATGTCAAGGCCACCCTAGGTGCTGGCACCTATGTTATTTCTGTAGGCAAGAGACGTTTTGCCCGTATTACCATAGCCTAAGTTGAGGTATTTATGACTCAGGATGAATTAAAGGAAATGGTAGCCCTTGAGGCTTTAAAATATATTCCAAGCTCTGGTATTTTAGGTGTGGGCTCTGGCTCAACTGTAGTCAAATTTATTGAGGCCATACATAAAAACGGCATCAGGGTTGAGGCTGCAGTATCAAGCTCCAACAAGACTACAAAACTGCTTGAGCAGATTGGGGTGCGCGTGCTTGATCCAAATGAATGTGAGCCATATGCAGTCTATATTGATGGAGCTGATGAGGTCAATCCTGCCTTTGATATGATTAAAGGCGGCGGTGCCTGTCTTACCCGTGAGAAGATTCTAGCTTCCATGGCTGAAAAATTTATCTGCATTGTGGATAAATCAAAGCTTGTAGATACTCTAGGTGCCTTCCCTCTGCCAGTTGAGGTTATTCCAATGGCCCGTGAGCAGGTGGCCCGCACTTTACGTGCCATGGGAGCCAATCCTGTGCTGCGTCAGGACTGCATTACTGACAATGGCTGTGAGATTTTAGATCTGCATGATTTTATGATTGCAGATCCTGTGTCAATGGAACGACAGATCAATGCCATACCAGGCGTGGTCACTGTCGGTCTGTTTGCAGCCCGTGGTGCCGATGCAGTACTGTATGCAACAGAAGATGGAGTTTTAGTAAAAAACAGACCATAAAGATCTGATTTTGACAAAACTTTAGCAGTTGATGGCCGGCTCTTTGCTATAATTGCACGTACCGGCTTATCAACTTGAAAAGTTGGCATAATTCTTGAAATAGACCCTGTAGGTTTTTAAAAATGATAGAAATTTGACATCGGGGTTTATTATGAGTTTAAGTATCGACAGCACCGCAGCTTCTGCTTCAATTTTAAAGCAGTTAAACGATATGCAGTCACAGTTACAGACATTAGCACGTCAGGCCACACCGCAGACTGCTCATGTACAGAGTGAAACTGATGAGACTGCACAGGTTGCAATCAATGATACCAAGCCAGCTGCAAAGGCATCTGAGAGCATAGGTCAGTTCCAGGCCATGCTGCAAAATGCCTTTGAAGATATGAACATTCTGCAGAATACATCATCAGTGATGCAGTCACGCTTTGATGTCGGTGACAGAAGTTTATCACTTGCAGATGTAATGATAGCCTCACAAAAGGCCAGTCTGTCTTTTGAGGCTACACTGCAGATTAGAAATAAAATGGTTGATGCCTATAAATCGATTATGCAGATGAACGTATAATTCGTTCTAAAGAAAATATACAATAAGCATAATTTTAAAGAACAGAGTTAAGACAGGTTACAAACAATGGCAGATAACGAATATCCTCTGACACAGGGACAGAATACGGCAGGTGCTCAGGCCCTGCCTATGGATCCCAACACCCAGGCTGAGCCGCAACAGCAGCAGGCTCAGAACTCTGAGCCAGAGGTTTTTATAGATCCTGTACCACAGTCAGATCCACATTTAGACTCAACTTCTGGTGAAACTGGTCCACGATCATTTTCAGACAAGGCCAAAGATTTCATCCATCATGGTGAAGTTCTGCGCAAGTTCATTATCTTTGGCTTTTTAGTACTGTTTATTACCGGTGCCATTTTTGGACTTGTCTCTATTCAGAGCAGTCAGTCTGACAGCGCCTATCGTCAGTTAGGTCAGTACACTCCCTCACAGATTGGCTCAGTACTGGATTTTCTTGATACTGAAGGCTATCAGTATCAGCTGCGCGCTAACAATACCATTGATGTGCTGGCAGATGACTATTCAAAGGTCAGTGAAATGTTGCTACGCCGCGGTATTGCTCTGCCAAAGGAGAAGACTGATGATGGCAACAGCATCATTATGTCAGACTCTGGCTTTGGTGTATCACAGCGTTTGGAAGGCGAGCGCATCAAGCACGGTCGTGAGGTGCAGTTAGCCCGCGCCATCGAAAGAATTGAAGGCGTTGATCATGCCACTGTCCTTTTAGCCATTCCTAAGGAAAATGTATTTGCCAGAGAGAAACAAAGACCATCAGCTGCTGTTGTGGTAACTCTCAAAAACGGCGCCTATCTCTCCCCAGAGAATGTAAATTCTATCCGTTTCATGGTAGCTTCATCTGTACATAATCTTTTAGCTAAAGACGTATCTGTGACAGATCATACAGGTCGACTGCTAAGCGCCATGAACGCCTCAAGCGGTGCTGACAATAAACTGCAGCGCGAATTTGAAATGCGTACTATGCGCGAGGCTCAGTACAGAAGCAAGCTTGAGACCATTTTGACCCCTATGTTAGGTTATGGCAACTACTCTGCCGAGGTTGACGTGACCTTAGATACAACATTAGAAGAGGAAACCCGTCAGATGTACAATCCTGATAATCAGGCTGTACGTTCTGAGACTCTGCGTGAGGAAAAGGGTGCCGATGAGGTTGTAAATCCATATGGAGTACCTGGTTCACTGTCAAATCAGCCACCTGCCAATGCCGCTATTCCTCAGCAGCTAAAAGACGGTACTGCCAATGCCGCCAACTCCTCAAAGGATAGCAAGGAAAGCCGTGAGGCCGTGCGCAACTATGAAGTTGACACCACCATACGTCACACCACAAGACCTACCAATGTAGTATCAAGACTTACAGTATCTGTAGCTGTTGACTATGTACGCAATGTAAGCCCTGAAGGTGCTGTATCTTATGCTCCACGCTCACAGGAGGATCTCAACAAGATTGCTGATCTCGTACGTGGCGGTTTGGGACTTGATGAAAGACGCGGTGACGTGGTTCACGTTGAGACTGTATCATTCCCTCATGCTGATGAAATGCCTGCCCTCCCATGGTGGCAGCAGGAGAGCTTCTATCGCATAGCACGTATTGCAGGCGCTGTCATTGTAATATTGATTCTGATCCTCTTTGTAATCAGACCAATGATTCAGAAGCTGCTCTCAAACAAGAAAGAGGAGAATTTGGATCTGGACTACTCAGAGATGGATGATGAGCCAGCACTTGAGGGCAACGATGATCTCAACCTCATCGCTGCAGGCCGTGAGCTCTCTGACAGAGTCTACTCCATTAACCGTGAAGGAAGCATTGTTCTGCCAAATCTGCATAAGGATGAGGATCTGCTCAAGGCTGTACGTACCCTCGTATCTAACGAGCCAGAGTTATCATCCGAGGTGGTTCGAGAGTGGCTTAACTCTGATATTTCAGAGAAAGAGAATAACAAGTAAGGTGACATTATGGCTGAAACAAAAACTTCAAATGCTCTTGCCAAAACCGGTGGTCCTATAGGCAAGCCACAGGGCCCTGGTCTGTCAGTACCTAGCGAATATAACAGAAGTACCGGTCTTGAGCTGTCTGATGACGAAAAGGCAGCACTTGAGCGCCTGGATGGCCTTGATAAGGCCTCCATTCTGATGCTGTCATTATCTGAGGATGATGCAGCTCAGATCTTCCGTAATCTGCAGCCAAAGCAGGTGCAGAGATTAAGTATGCGTATGGCTGTGCTTGAGAACTTTGACCAGTTCTCGGTAAATGCCGTACATAAGACCTTTTTGGCATCCATTACCAAGCATTCAAACATCGGCTTTGGTTCTCAGGACTTTGTTAAAAATGCTCTTATTGCAGCTCTTGGTGAGGACAAGGCCGGCAACCTTGTGGATCAGATCAGCATGGGCTCAGGTTCACGTGGTCTTGATTCTCTCAAGTGGATGGATGCAAGACAGGTGGCCACTATCATTCAGAACGAACACCCACAGATTCAGACCATTGTGCTCTCCTATCTTGAGCCAGAGCAGAGTGCCAAGATTTTAAGTCAGTTCCCAGAGCAGACACGACTTGATCTGATTATGCGTATTGCCACCTTAGAAGAGGTTCAGCCAGCTGCACTTCAGGAGCTTAATGAAATTATGGAGAAACAGTTTGCAGGTTCAGCCGGTGCTCAGACAGCCAAGATTGGCGGTCTTAAGAGTGCTGCCAATATTATGAACTACCTTGACAGCAATACCGAGACTACTCTGATGACTGCCATTCAGTCTCAGGATAAGGAAATGGGTTCACAGATTAAAGATCTCATGTTCGTCTTTGAGAACCTCAATGATGTTGACGACAGATCCATTCAGACTCTGCTGCGTGAAATTCCTAATGAAATGCTTGAAAAAGCCCTCAAGGCTGCCGATGACAGACTTAAGATCAAGTTCTTCAAGAACATGTCCAAGCGCGCCTCCAAGGCCCTCAAGGAAGATCTGGCCTCTATGGGTCCTATCAAGCTCTCAGATGTTGAGGCAGCTCAGAAGGAAATTCTTACCATTGCCCACAGACTTAACGATGCAGGCGAGATTATGTTAAGCCGCGGACCTGGTGAGGAATTTATCTAAATAGGATTAAAGTAGAGTATGGATACAGAGCATAAATACAATGTACTAGGTCAAATAGAAAAGTCCTCCCTGACTGAGACACTAAAGCCAGGCAGACCTGGAGATCGCGTTATACGTAAAAAGGCTGTATTGCTTGATCGCACAGAATCAGACGCTTTTGCCCCAATGCACTGGCCTATGCTCGATGATGGCAAAAAACCTGGCACCAATGCCTTAGGTTATGCCACCGGCAACTGGTATGCCGAACAGCGCAAAAAGATTGAAGATGAGGAGCGTGCCCGTCTTGAGGCTATAGAAAAAGAGCGTGCTGAGAAGGAGGCTCTTGAGAAAGAGCGTGAAAGACAGCGCGAGCTTACTGTAGCTGAGCTTGAAAAGATTCGTCAGCAGGCCCGTGAAGAGGGTTTTGCCGAAGGTCAAAAAGAAGGCGAGGCCCAGGGCTATAACGCTGGTTTTGCCAAAGGTCAGGAAGAGGGTTATGCCCAGGGTCTTAGCAAAGGCCATGATGAGGGTGTACGCCAGGGGCTTGTTGAGGGCCGTGAAGAGGGCTTTGCCAAAGGCCAGGAGGAGGGTGTACAGAGCGGTACTGAAATGGTACAGGAGCAGGTGGAAAGATTCCGCATGCTAGCTGACATGCTCTCCAATCCTCTGCGCCAGGTTGACAGAGATGTTACCGATGAGATTATCTATATCATCTCCCGTCTTAGCTCCGTTATTCTAAAGCGCGAGATAAAGCAGGACGCCAAATTTTTGGCAAATGCCATAGACAAGGCTATGGAGCTGCTGCCAAATGCCTCACAGGGTGCTACAATCACTTTAAATCCAGATGATCTCTCCTTAATCGAGGCTTTAATTCCAAAGGAGTATCGTGAGCAGAACAACTGGAGTCTGCAGTCAAATGAGGCTTTAAACAGTGGCGATGTCACAGTGTCCAACGATATCTCAAAAATTGAGTGGCGCGTTGATGACAGAGTTGACAATCTTTTAAATGAATTTTTAATCAATGCCTCAGGCGTTGTAAATTCGGCCTTGCGTGAAAGTCTTGATAACTGCCCTGATTATGATGCTCTGCCAAAACATCCTTTAGCTCCTAATCCAAATTTAAGTGAGCTTAAGGATAAAATAGTCAAGGGTATAGACTCAGCCCCTTATACTGTAAATCAGGAAAATCAGCCAACAGAACCTATAGAGTCACAAACAGCAGAAGCTGTGAGTGATGATGGTGGCGAGGGCAAGAGCGAGAGCCTGTTTGATGGTATAAAGCACGATCCTTTTAAGGAAGAGTAGGGCATGGCAAATAATTTACTGCAGCGTCTGCGTCAGATTAATCTTGATATCAAAGACAGCGAGCCTACATTGTGCGGCAAGCTGACTCGTGTCGTAGGTCTTACTCTTGAGGCTGTAGGCCTTAAGGTGTCACTTGGCGACAGATGTATAATTGATACAGATGATGGCTTTATGAATGCCGAGGTTGTAGGCTTTTACAATGAAACCATCTATCTGATGCCAACTGAGCAGATGCAGGGTGTAAGACCTGGTGCTGTGGTCAGAGTTGCAACAGGCAATGCCTCCTTCCCTTATGGCGATCATCTTTTAGGCCGTGTTATTGACGGTATGGGCGATCCTATAGACGGACTTGGTCCTTTAATCTGCCCAAATGCCACACGCTATGTAACTCATCGTGTCAATCCAATGTCACGCGCTCCAATCAAGCAGCCGCTTGATGTAGGCGTACGTGCCATCAACGGACTTTTGACAGTGGGCAAGGGTCAGAGAATGGGTCTGTTTGCAGGATCAGGAGTTGGTAAATCTGTACTTTTGGGTATGATGACAAGAGGCTCTACAGCCGATGTGGTTGTAGTGGGCCTTATTGGTGAGCGTGGCCGTGAGGTTAAGGAGTTTATCGAGGAGATTTTAGGTGAGGAAGGTCGTGCCCGCTCTGTGGTCGTGGCTGCTCCTGCCGATGCCTCCCCTCTGATGCGTCTTAAAGGCTGTGAGACCACACTCTCTATTGCCGAGTATTTTAGAGATCAGGGCTATAATGTACTTATGCTCATGGACTCTTTAACCCGTTATGCTATGGCCCAAAGAGAGATTGCCCTGGCAGTAGGTGAACCGCCTGCCACCAAAGGCTATCCTCCATCAGTATTTGCCAAGCTGCCGGCTCTGGTTGAAAGAGCAGGTAACGGTCCTGATGGCTCAGGATCTATCACTGCCTTCTTTACTGTTTTAGTTGAAGGTGATGATCTGCAGGATCCAATTGCCGACGCTGCTCGTGCCATTTTAGACGGTCACATTGTGCTCTCACGTGAACTTGCCGATGCAGGTCACTATCCTGCCATTGACGTTGAAAAATCAATATCACGTGTTATGCCTGCTGTAGTGACGCAGGAACATCTGGTTATGGCCCGTACCATAAGACAGTGTCTTGCTCAATATACACAAAACCGAGAGCTTGTCTCCATCGGTGCCTATCAGAGAGGATCTGATCCGCGCGTGGATCAGGCCATTATGATAAAGCCGCATATTGATAACTATACACAGCAGGAGATGAAAGAGGTTATACCTTATACACGCTCTTTAGATGAACTGCGCAATCTGTCTATGATCCTTATCAATGATGCACAGAATAGGGTAAATCAGATGCAGCCACAGCAGCTTGCCGCCCCGCAGCAGAATCAGGCTGTAGCCTCTGTCTCCTTTAATGCCCAAAGGTAGTGTAGATGGCAGGTAATGACAAAGCCCTGCATTTAGTGCTCGATCTGCGAAAAAAGCAGGAAAACACTGCCCTTGAGCACTATATTGCCGCCAAAAACAAGGTGGCAAGTTATAAAGATCAGATAGCTCAGATTGACGGCTATAAGCAAAGCTATATAGATGATATGCAAAGAGCCGGTATGAACGGCTTTAGCGCTCAGCGTCTTTTAACTTTTCAGGACTTTTTAAACAAGCTTGATGCCATTAAGGCCCGTCAGGAGTATGAGTTGCAGCTGTGCATAGCTGATATGGATAAAAAGAACAAGCTGTATCTACAGGCTCAGAAAAACAGAAAAATCATTGAAAGTCTTCTTGAAAAACACAAACAGCAGCGTATTAAGGCTGAGCTTATCAAAGAGCAGAAGCTTTTAGATGAATTTGTTGTAGCCCACGCCGCCCGTCGCAGTTCACATCAGTCATAGGCTCTGTAGTGCCCTTTTGACAGTACATCCTTGTAAAAAATAATACAAAAAATATTGTAGATTATGTGATTTATATCTAATTTTATGTATAATAAAACACCTTTTTAATTTCGGGTCTTAAGTGGTTGTGCCTGAGGGTTATAGGCATCAAAGTATACCAGTATTGAGTTGAGTATCAGTTTATAGACAGAGCCTTGATTTTATCAAGAGCAGCTCTGCATCTAGATTGTAAAAAAGCAAAGTAGGGAAGAACTTGAAGACCCCATTTCTATGGAGTTTTTATGACAGATAATAATGTCACAGCAAACGAGATTTCAGAAAATACCACTGAAAATCAATCTTTAAATGTTCAGATGTCATCAGGAGCTGACAGCTCAGTGCTGCTTGAGGGTAGCGATGATATATTAGATGGCGATGATACTGAAATTGTCACCTTTGACAGCCTGTCTTTATCCAAGCAGGTACTAAAAGCCATCAAGGATTTAGGCTTTGAGAGCCCAACCCCTATTCAGGAAATGGCCATACCTGTTATGCTCATGCAAAAGGACATGATAGGTCAGGCTCAGACCGGTACCGGCAAGACTGCAGCTTTTGCTCTGCCTATATTATCCAATATAGATAAAAAAACACGTGGCATCTGTGCTTTAGTGCTTGAGCCTACCCGTGAGCTTGCCATTCAGGTTGCAGAATCTTTCCAGAGCTTTGCCAAATACATAACTGATTTTAGAGTAGCACCAATCTATGGCGGTGCCTCCTATGAAAATCAGATAAGATCACTGCGCCATGGCGCTCAGGTTGTAGTTGCCACCCCTGGCCGTCTTATAGATCTGATTGAAAGAGGCAAGATTGATTTATCATATGTCAAATATATGGTAATTGATGAGGCTGATGAAATGCTACGCATGGGCTTTATTGATGATGTGGACTGGATTTTATCCCATACTCCAGAACAGCGTCAGACAGCTTTATTCTCAGCTACCATGCCTGAGGCCATCAAGCGCATAGCCAAAAATCATCTGCATGAGCCGCAGGAGATTCACATTGAGTCTAAAACCACCACAGCAACTACAGTGCGTCAGCGCTACTGGGTGGTATCAGGTGTGCACAAGATTGATGCCATGACCCGTATGCTGGAGGTTGAAAGCTACGATGCTGTCATCGTCTTTGTCAGAACCAAGACCGATGCTGAGGATGTGGCTAACAAGCTTTTAGCCAGAGGTCTGGCCTGTGCCGCTTTGCATGGTGATATTCCACAGCGTCAGCGTGAGAAGATTATTGACAGATTAAAAAATGGCTCTTTAGATATTATTATTGCCACAGACGTAGCAGCCCGCGGTCTTGATGTAACACGTATTACCCACGTGTTCAATTACGATATTCCATATGATGCTGAATCCTATGTTCACCGCATTGGCAGAACAGGTCGAGCAGGACGCAACGGTGAGGCTATTTTATTTGTCTCCCCTCGTGAAAGACGTGCTCTGCGTCAGATTGAAAGAGTGACACGTCAGAAAATCGAGCCTATGTCCATGCCTACTATTGCCGATGTTAACAAGAGACGTCTTGAGAACTTCCGCAATCAGATTTTAGAGACTATTGATGCAGGTGAGCTTGGCATGTATCTTGAGGTTATCTCAGATATTCTCAATGATGATGCCATTGAGCCTGAGGTTTTAGCTGCAGCTCTTGCCAAGATGGCACAAAGAGATGGTGCTCTGCTTTTAGATGATTCAATACCAGAGCCAAAGGTCAAAACCTTTGATGACAGAAATGAGCGCTTTGATCGTGGTGACAGATCTGACAGACGTGACAGATCACGCCTGCCATCAGCTGTAGCATCACCTCTGCGTGAATTC
The DNA here is from genome assembly GCF_900445255.1 of Anaerobiospirillum thomasii. Taxonomy (NCBI): domain Bacteria; kingdom Pseudomonadati; phylum Pseudomonadota; class Gammaproteobacteria; order Aeromonadales; family Succinivibrionaceae; genus Anaerobiospirillum; species Anaerobiospirillum thomasii. Next base: position 367,205 of record NZ_UAPU01000007.1, on the reverse strand, counting down.
CCTGAGATGCAGATGGTGCGCTACAGACTGGCCGTGGGCCGTCGTGACGGCGCAAAACCTGGACAGATTGTAGGTGCCATTGCCAATGAGGCAGATATGGACAGCAAGTATATAGGTGAGATATCAATTTTTGATACCTTTACCACTGTAGATCTGCCAGAGGGTATGCCAGAGAGTACACGCAATATTCTCTATAAGGCCAGAGTCTGCGGCCGAGCTTTAGAGCTTAGAGAATATACTGCAGAGACTCCTCGTTCACGCTCACGCCGTGATGGCAGAGATCATGACAGATCTGATTACAGACGTGACAGAAATTATGCTGCAGATGATAACAATGAGGGCGAATATCGTCATGAGGCCGGTGATATCAACGGCAACAGCGTAGATTACAGACCACGCAAGAGTGTACGCCGTGAACTGCGCCGTCCATCATTTGGCGATTTTACCCGCTCCCGTCTAGATAAAAGACCTAATATCAAGGGTGAAAGACGCTCAAGATCATCACGCCGCGACGGCTTTTAAAGATATGGCCATGCTTTGATGGCCATAAAACAGACATAAAAAAAGAGATCTTTATGATCTCTTTTTTTATGAGCAAAGCTTTTGTTACAACTTCTTTTTAATACCTTATTTAGTGTATATGCTCCTGCTTTTTGACAAAGTGCAGCAGAACACAGGCTGCAAGTGAGATTAAAGCCCCGGTCAGATAAATACTTTTATAGCTGTAAAGTGATGATAATGAGATCAGAGCGCCGCCTATAATCTGTCCTGTGGTGCAGGCATTGATATACACAGATGTGGCCTGACCTGGAATCTTAACCAAAAGCTCCTGAAAGAAAATCATGCCAAGATTTGAGACTAAAGCTATAAAGGTAGCAGAGAATATCTGAATGAGTAAAAGTTGTGTCAGTGAGCTGCACAGACACATGGCACCAAGGAAGATAACCAGGCAGTATGAGCCTGCTATGACCAGAAATTTAAGGCCCAGGCGTCGTACCATGCGTGCTGCTAAAAACATAAGCGGTATTTCAATAAAGGCAGCCAGACCTAAGATCATACCTGGCAGATGCTCATCAGTTTTAAGCTCCTGCGTCAGATACAAAGGCATGGTTACAATATAGGACGAAAAGGCCGTAAAGAGCAGGGCTATAGCAATAAAGAGCAAAATGACCTGTCTGTTTTTATAAAAACTGCCTGAGCTTTTGTGATGCTCTATCACAGGGCCGTCAAAAGTTATATGCGGCAGAAAGAAAAAGGCGCTGAGCATGGCTATAAGATACATGGCAGAGCAGGTATAAAACAGGGCATTAAAGCTAAAATCTGTGGCTATAAAATAGGCAATAGGCGGACCTACTGACCAGGAGAGGGAGGCTAAAGAACGCAGAAAGGTGGTGTACATTACAGATGTGGTCATGTACTTTAAGGCATATTCGCGCGCTGAAGCAAAAATCTGCGGATAGGCTACAGGATAGATGGATAAAAGCACAAAGCCTAAGGTGCAAAACAGGATAAACTCAGGCTGTGAGGATAGAAACAAAGGACTTGCAATGCCAAAGAGGCAGGCAATGGAAATAATAAGAGGCCTTGCTATGATGCCATCAGAGAGTCTTGCCGCCCCCTGTACCACAAAAATAGAGATAATAGGCAGAATAACAAAGATTGATGAAATCTCAAAGGCACTGTAGTGTAACTGCACCGTCATATAAAATGACAGCACCGGTACTATAAGCGATCCGGCAAAGGTAATGCACAGACACAAAAGTATATAGGTGACAACAGAGCCTTTACGTCTGGATCCTGGGGTATTAAACATAGGCAAAAAAAATGTAAAAAAACTTGAGCCTGAGCTCAAGTTTTAAAGTAAAAATCAGTTTAATCAGGCAATGCGCTTGAGCTTTGCCATATAAAAGCCATCAAAGCCACTGCTTGGCAGCACTACCTTGTCTTCTATAAACTCAAAGCTGTCTTTATGCTCATTGCAAAATGCTTCTATCTGCTTTTGATTTTCAGATGGCAGAATAGAGCAGGTGGCATAGACAATGATACCGCCCACTTTGGCAATTTTGCTGTAGCGCTCCAAAATATCCTTTTGAATCTGTCTTAATTCAATTAAAGAGGCTCTGCTGTCGCGCCATTTTGAATCTACAGTACGGCGCAGCACACCTGTACCTGAACATGGGGCGTCAATAAGCACACGATCAGCATGCTCATACAGTCTTTTTATAATCTTGCTTGAGCTGATATGACGCGGCTCAATATTAAAGGCCCCGGCGCGTCTTGCTCTCTTTTTAAGCTCGCTTAGCTTCCACTCTTGAGTATCAAGGGCAATAATAGAGCCTTTGCCCTGCATCAGAGCTGCTATATGCAGGGTTTTGCCGCCGGCTCCGGCGCAGGTGTCTACCACTCTAAGGCCAGGCTCAAGCTCCAAAAATGGAGCTATAAGCTGTGATCCTGCATCCTGCTGCTCAAATAAACCATTTTTAAAGCTTTTGGTTCTAAATAAAGCTGAATTTGATGTAACCTCAAGCGCAATTGGCGAGTCTTTGACAGGACGTGTCACCACACCCTCCAAAGACAGCTCTTTGGCCAGATTTTCACGGGTGGTTTTTAGAGTATTGGCTCTTATAAAACGCTTTGGCTCAAGAGCAAGACAGGCACGCTCTGCAGCCCAGAGCTCCTTGAGCTCCTTTGAAGCCAGCTCCTCAAGCCAGATAGGGCAGCCCTGAGAGAGCAGTGTATCCTCATTGGCCTCATTAATGCGCTTTATTACACCTGAGCGGTCAAAACCCTCACAGTCAAGATTTGGCACCGAGAACTTCTTGACCATGCAGTAGACAACTATAAGACGGTTGACATGACGTGAAAAATCAGACGGTCTTTTAAGTCCTGCCACATAGGCATAATAGGATAAATGCGAGAACATGGCATTTATCTGCTTGATGATAAAGCCCTGCTCTACACTCTCAAGCTTGACCTTGGCAAAGAATATGGAATAGGCCTTATCAAGGGTTTTTCCCTCAACAAAAACTGCATTTAAAATACTCTGCACCAGACGGATCTGAAATGGTGAAAAGCCAATGCGCTTTTGTCCATCTTCAAGATTTAAATAGTCAATGTTAAGATCAGGACCCTCATGTCTTTTAAAGTCACGGCCATATCTTGCATTCTTTGCAGAAAAATCTCTTACACCATCTTTTGAGAAGATCTGAGCTCTGCGCTCTTTAAACTCACCCTCATCTGAGCGGCGAGGGCGCGATTTGTGATTGAACGGCTCTTTTGCAAACTTTGAGCTGCCATCTTTTTTTAAAAATTTATTAAAGATCTTTTTCTTAAAAGAAGGTTTTGGCGCATTATTATTCATGCTTATTTTCCTGTTTTGCTTTTTTTAGCTTTGTGTCCGTAGCCTGAGTCCTTGAGGCTAAAGCCCTCTCTGTTGACAAAAACATCAAGTCCTGGACGCAGTGTGCCTGCTATTAAAGAGGCGGCACGTGAGACACTTTCAAATTCGTAATCTTTGGTAAAGACAAAGCAGTTGTGAACTGGATCTAAAATAATTATACCATTATCAATAAGCTTATCTTTAAGATCAACAATATACTGAGGCAGAGTATTGGCACAATAGAGTGTAACCTGTGAATCCTTGGTTACAACAAAACGTGGTTTATGCCTTTGACCCTGTGGATAGCCCCTTGCTGTTACATTCTTTACCTGATAGGTATAAAGCTCATTGTCAGAGAGCGTGGCTGTATGTCTTAATAGACCCTTTAGCTGCATGAGGGCATTATACGTGTCTATAGGGACAAGGGCGTGAGTCTTTCTGCCATCCTTGTCTGTCACAAACAATACTTCGCTGTCGCTCATTGAGCCATATTTTCCTTGCATGAGGCACAACAATAAAATTTTGATTATTGTAGCATAAACACAAAAATATAGCCCTTTTATTCAAAAGCCTTGCATCACTCGCTGCGCTTGCCTGTGGCGCTCTGTATAACCACGCTGTGGGCATGCTTTATCATATCATGTATAAGATTGACAATAAGGTTGAATGAGAGCAAAAAGAAATAGGTAAAAAGACTTAGACATATGATATTGACAAGATACATATGCCTTATAGTTAAAAATTCCATGACCATGGAGGTAAGGATAAGCTCACTGCTGTAAAAGCTTACAAGAGAGAGTGAGAGGATAAAGGCTGTATGTTTTAAAGACTTTTTTATCTTGTAAAAAAGATTGTCCTCTTTTTGTGTCACCTTGATATTCAGCGTGGATAACTGCAGATAGATAAAGTAGGCAAGAGCCGAGGCTATAGCTGCAATCAAAAGCAGAGCAATACCTAAAGAGAGCACCATAAAGATCACAGTCTGATTGAGCTCACTTAAAATGTTGTAAGGTGAGATTAAAGTAATAATGACAGAGAGAAATACACAGAGTATAAGAAGATAGATACGGGCAAATTTACTTTTGGTATCCTGTGCCACCTCAATATATGTGGTGCTCTCAGGAATATTTTCAAGCTCTTTTGTAAACTTGTGTATGATGCCGTCGCCTTTATCCTCTTTTTTATCCATATTTGCCTCCATAATCATATACTTATGTCTTAATAATAATGGCAAAAAGGCAATTATTCCAATATCTGTGATGCTAAATTTGAGCAGATATACAAAAAAGCCTCGCAAGAGCGAGGCCTTTAGATAAAAAGAGATTACTGATGATAATGCTTTAAAAAACGCTCAAAGCGATCGCAGGCATCATTTAGAACATCTACATCTGGTAAAAATACAAAACGCAGATGATCAGGTGCTCCCCAGTTAAAGCCAGTACCCTGCACCAGCAGCAGTTTTTCCTGGCGCAGCAGATCAAGACAGAGTTTCTGATCATCCTTTATATTGAATTTTTTAATATCAAGTTTAGGGAACATATACAGTGCACCTAAAGGCTTGACCACAGACACGCCGTCAATGGCATTGAGTCTTTCATATAAAAGCTCTCTTTGTGTATGCAGTCTGCCGCCTGGCACTATAAGCTCATTGATACTCTGATAGCCGCCAAGTGCAGTCTGAATGGCATACTGCAACGGAACATTGGCACAAAGACGCATGGCCATCATAATCTTGATGCCGTCAATATAGCCCTTAAGTGCTGCCTTTGGACCTGTTATCATCATCCAGCCCTGACGGAAACCGCAGGCTCTGTATACTTTGGACAGACCGTTGAAGGTAATGATAGGCACATCATCACACAAGGTGCATATACTTCTGTGGGCCACATCATCATATAAAATCTTGTCATAGATTTCATCGGCAAAGATAATAAGCTCATGCTCGCGGGCTATGGCTATAATCTCCTGTAAAAGCTCTGTTGAGTATACAGCACCTGTAGGATTGTTTGGATTGATAATCACCAGAGCTCTGGTTCTTTTGGTGATTTTCTTTTTAATATCATCAAGATCAGGAAACCATGAGGCCTGCTCATCACACATATAGTGAATAGGACGGCCGCCGGCTAATGACACACCTGCTGTCCATAAAGGATAATCAGGGGCAGGGACTAAAACCTCATCGCCATTGTTTAAAAGAGCATTCATGGACAAGGTTATAAGCTCAGATACGCCATTGCCTATAAAGACATCTTCAACATCCACAGTCTTAAGGCCTTTTTGCTGATAGTACTGTGCAATAGCCTTACGGGCTGAGAATATACCGTTTGACTCACAGTAGCCCTGTGAGTTTGGTATATTTCTTATAACGTCACGTATCACCTCTTCAGGCGCCTGAAAGCCAAAGGTTGCCATATTGCCTATATTGAGCTTTAAAATACGCACACCCTCATCTTCCATGCGGCATGCTTCCTGATGGATCTTGCCTCTTATGTCATAGCAGACATTATCAAGCTTGTGTGATTTTTCAAATAATTTCATATGACTACCTCGACTTGGTATTTACGTGCATTATAGCCCCGAATCAGTCAAAAATGACCTTAATCAGGGCTATATTTGTACACATGCTGAATTTAGGCGCACTTACTGCGGTGCGCGCTCTATAGGCTGTTCGTTGTAGATCTTCTCTAAAAGATAGCGCTCATAGCCATAATGCGGAGAAGGCATAATGCGGTATTTAACTCTGTCTCTTGTTCTTTCATCATAGGATATGGAATTGGCAAAAATAACAAAAGGTACAGTAGCTCCGCTTTTGGTTTTAACAAAGCCTGCTAGATTATAAACATTCTGCAGTGTACCGGTTTTGGCTATGACATTGCCCTTAAGTGGTTCCTGTGAGGTTGAGGCTCGCCACTGCAGAGTACCTGACTGTCCTGATACAGGTAAAAGCTCCATGAATCCTAAATTCTTGTTATGCTTTTGAATATAGCTTAAAACCTCTAAAAGATTGTTGGCCGAGAGCAGATTGTGCGGAGAGAGGCCTGATCCGTCTACAATGTAGGCATTGCCAAGATCGATGTCGGCATACTGCTTTAAAATAGAACGCATGGCTCTGTCAGCTCTGTAATAGGTGGCAGGCAGATTGTAGTACTCAGCTGCAATATTTTTAGCTATAGTATCGGCATAAAGATTGTTGGACTTTTGCAGCATGTATTTGACCAGATCGCGCATAGGAGCTGATTTTATCTGATAGATAGCCTGCACATCATCACTTGGGGTCATGACAGCCTCAATACCGCCTGTAACCTTGATATCAAGATCGTTTAAAATCTTAACCGTCCAGTCTAAACCCCAGCGCACAGGATCGGCAATGGCCAAAGATATAGGATAAGGTCTGCCATTATTGTCAGCTGGCAGACAGCCTGTCAAATGATAATTGTTGTCAATAAAAAGATTGGCCTCAAGCTCACAGTCACCGCCATAATCTCTGTTGCTCACAGCCACCACATCTGAGGTGATACGTATAGGAATACCAGCAGGAATGACAGGAGTGGCGCGTGAGCCTACACCGTCTGTGGCAAGTTCGGCATAGGTGCAGTTGCGGTTAAGCACAATTGAGGCTGACGGGGCTGTAAAACATACAGGCAGATCATCCCAGGACCAGCCGTTGCCGCGTGACTTGCCTGAAAAGCGCGATATATCCAAAAGCACACGGCCATTTATACCTTTAACCCCTGTGTCGCGCAAAAAGGCTAACATCTGACGGTATTTTTGTGTGGTAAGAGTAGGATCTCCTGTAAACTTGATGATGACATCCGAGTGTAAAACTCCATCTTTATCAATAAGCAGAGAGTTGCTATTGGCATCTATAGCTTTTTTCTGCACCAGAAGCTTGGTGGTTAAAGTAAAGTCATGCCCCAGATATAAAACAGCAGCTAAAGCTGTTATCACCTTTTGTGTTGAGGCTGGATGAAAATAAGTTTCATTGTTATAACCATAAATGGTTTTACTGCCTGGCAGGGTATAGGCCACTGCAATAGATGAGCCTGCAACAGGTTTGTCACTTAGGGCTATGGCATTGGCAGAGCCTACTGCAAATACAAGGCATAAAGGGGCTAAAAGAGCCCTTAGTGTTTTATTCAATCTAATCTCCGACTAAAAAGTATTTTTTAACGCAAGTGACGCTTTTTACGCCTGTGTTTAGATACTATCTTAAAATCTGACAGCATCGAGATCTTTTCTTTTTAAAGGCATAAGCTTTTTTGTCAGTTTTACATGACATAAAAGTCAGCAGTAAGCAGTAAGCCTTTGCTATCTATAAACAGAGCAGAAAAACTTTTTGCAAAAATTATACTTTGTCACAATCAAGGCGACAAGATAGGATGCCCTGAACCTGAGGAGCCAAGAGAGTGCTCTAAAGTCTAAAGTCAGTTTTTTTAAGCTAAATACAAAAATGAACATATGAAAAACTTTTTCAATTACCTTTAAAAAAGCACTTTAATGCAGGATTGTTGCAAAAAGAGTGCGCTCTAAAGTGCTCTTACAGATGGCATGTCTTTGAGCCTTTTGTATAACAATAAGCAATACAAAGTTTGGCGGCAGGTAGGGGATATTGAGGCTAAAATTTTAATGTTTTTTAAAAAAGTAACAGCTTTGCACTTAAATTACATATAAATTTGTAAAAAATGGCAGTTAAATTTATTTTTAAATCAAGCTTTTTAGTACTGTTGTGAAATTAGGGCGGTACATAGTATATAATTGCATAAATCAGATAGAGATTTAACGGAGAGTATTTGATGATTATTGAACCTAAAGTGCGTGGTTTTATCTGTACAACTACACATCCAGAAGGCTGCAGAGCCAATGTTGCCAATCAGATTGCCTATGTCAAAGAGCATGGCAAGATTGAAAACGGTCCTAAGAAGGTACTGGTTATAGGTGCCTCAACAGGTTACGGTCTGGCCTCAAGAATCAGTGCCGCCTTTGGCTCAGGCGCTGCCACCTTAGGTGTATTTTTCTCCAAGTGCGGCTCTCCTAAAAAACCAGGTCATGCAGGCTGGTACAATACAGCAGCTTTTACCGAGTTTGCCACCAAGGAAGGTCTGTACGCCAAAAATATCAATGCCGACGCATTTTCAGATGAGTGCCGTGCCAAGGCCATTGAGATGATAAAACAGGATTTAGGCAAGATTGACATGGTGGTCTACTCACTTGCAAGCCCTGTGCGCAAAATGCCAGATACAGGTGAGGTAGTACGCTCATCATTAAAGACCATAGGCAAGGATTTTACCTCAACTGCCATTGATACCAACCGCGACTGCATTATTGAGGCTACTGTAGAGACAGCAACCGATGAAGAGATTGCAAATACTGTAAAGGTTATGGGCGGTCAGGACTGGGAGCTGTGGATGAAGGCTCTAAAGGATGCCGATGTTCTTGAGAACAACTGCAAGACTGTAGCCTATAGCTATATTGGTACTGAAATCACCTGGCCTATCTACTGGCACGGTGCTCTTGGCAAGGCCAAAGAGGATCTTGACAGAGCAGCTAAGGCCAACCGTGAGCTTTTAGCTTCACTTGGCGGCGATGCCCGTGTTGCTGTCTTAAAGTCAGTGGTAACTCAGGCCTCATCAGCCATTCCTGTAATGCCTCTTTATATCTCCATGTGCTTTAAGGTAATGCGTGAGCAGGGTATTGATGAGAGCGTTATTGCCCATATCTACAGAATGTTCAAAGATGCTCTTTACGGCAATGCTGCTGAAGTTGATGACAATGGCCGTATCCGTATGGACAGCTGGGAGCTGCGTCCTAGCGTACAGGATAAGTGCAAGGAGCTGTGGCCACAGGTTACAACCGAGAACTTAAAAGAGCTTACTGACTATGAGCAGTATAAAAAAGAATTTCTGCAGCTCTTTGGCTTTGAGGTTGAAGGTGTTGACTACAGCGCCGATGTCGATCCTGATGTCAAATTTGACTGTGTGGATATGATTGATTAGTTTTGTGTTAGTCAGGGGCACCGCAAGGTGCCTTTTTTGTGCCTGCAGAAATACAGGATAAAAAAAATCCTGCAGCAGGTGCAGGATTACATCATTAAAAGTTATCTATTTCTGACCTATATGATCTTTATAGGCCTGTACTGTATTTTCCATTAAAGTTGCCACAGTCATAGGACCTACACCACCTGGCACAGGGGTAATATAGGAGGCATGCTTTGCAGCCTCATCATAGTCAACATCGCCGCATAAAGAACCATCTTCAAGACGGTTGATACCAACATCAATAACAATGGCACCATCTTTGATCCACTGCCCGTTTAAAAAGCGAGGCTTGCCCACAGCTACAACTACAAGATCGGCCTTACGGACAAAAGACTCAAGATCCTTGGTGAATTTATGGGTTACAGTAACAGTGGCACCTGCAAGCAAAAGCTCAAGAGCCATAGGACGGCCTACAATATTTGAGGCTCCTACCACTAAAGCATTGACACCCTTTAAATCATCTCTGACAGTTTTGAGCATAGTCATAATACCCTTTGGGGTACAGGCTCTTAAGGTTGGAATTCTCTGAGTCAGACGGCCAACATTGTAAGGGTGGAAGCCATCAACATCCTTTGACGGTACAATCTTTTCAATAACTCTGGTCTCATCAAGACCCTCTGGCAGCGGAAACTGCACTAAAATACCGTCAATGGCCTCATCTGCATTGCACTTGTCAATAAGAGCCTCAAGCTCATTTTGTGTTGTTGTAGCTGGCAGATCATAGGCTATGGTATTGATGCCCACATCTTCACAGGCTTTTTTCTTGTTGCGCACATAGACCTGAGAGGCTGCATTGTCGCCTACTAAAATAACTGCAAGGCCAGGTTTTCTAAAACCACTGTCAGTAAAAGCAGCAACCTGATGGGCAAGCTCAGCCCTGAGATTTTTTGCAATTTCCTTACCATCTATAATGTTTGCGCTCATAAAAAATCCTATGTTAAATAAAAATATTCAATCTGTATATTATATAGCAGACAAAAGCATTCTGACACTTACAATCAAAAGAGCTATGGCAAAAATTCTCTTTAGCGTAACAGGGCTGATACTTTTGCCGGCCTTTACGCCCAAAGGAGCTGTGAGCACCGAGAGAGGGATGACACATAAGGCGGCAATGACATTGACATAGCCAAAGGTGCCAAAAGGGGCATTATCAGGTGTCTGGCCTGTGGTCAGCAGAATAATGGCGCCTGGTATGCACACAAATAAAGAGACAGCAGATGAGGTGCCTATGGATTTGTGCGGCGGTACTGAGCAGGCATTTAATACAGGCACTGTCAGCGTGCCACCACCTACGCCGAGCATAACGGAAAAGGATGAGATTAAAAAGCCTATTACATTTTGAAAAAAAGGTCGCGGCAGTGAGTCAAACATAGGTTTGGCCCTGGCTCTGAACAGTGTATTGAGGCTGTTTACTATCATAATGCAGCCAAAGAGTATGGCAAGCCACTGACCGCCGTAAAAAGATGAGATTAAAGATCCGGCAATAACACCAAGGATCAGGCCAAAAGCCCAGGTCTTGATAACATCTGTATTGGTATTGCCTTTTTTATACTGCGCAAGAGCTGCCGTAATTGAGGTTGGTATCATACACATAAGTGAAGTGCCGGTGGCTAGAACCATGGCAAGATCTGGATCTACATGCAGTGCATGAATAAAGACAAAATACAGTACAGGGACAAAGACTATACCACCGCCAATACCTAAAAGTCCTGCAAGAAAACCTGCAGCAATACCACATACAGAGAGAATGGCAATATTGATAAGTATCTGCTCAAGACTAAGCTCCAGCATAAGCACCTCTTTAAAAAAAACTTGTAGGCCTATTGTATTTTAACGTCTTAAAAATACAAGTTGCTTTAGTTTTAAAGCAGGCTTTATGCCAGAGGAGGGCATACACTGCAGCATGATCTTAAAATGCAAAAATTCTTTAAAATCAATGATATAATATTTTTTATGTGAAAAATATTAAAAAATATTTGACGTGGGTAAATTTAGTACATATAATAGGCTCCCGTTGATTGATGATGAGCACACAGACTTCTGGTCGGCATCTCTTAGAGATAGTTCAATTGACTTTAGGTTTGCGTCCTTAGCTCAGTTGGATAGAGCAACAGCCTTCTAAGCTGTGGGTCAGAGGTTCGACTCCTCTAGGACGCGCCATCTAAATTAACACATGACAATGGTGGCTGTAGCTCAGTTGGTAGAGTCCCGGATTGTGATTCCGGTTGTCGTGGGTTCGAGCCCCATCAGCCACCCCATCATTGTCATTTTTCCTAACGCGGGAGTGGCGAAATTGGTAGACGCACCAGATTTAGGTTCTGGCGCCCTAGGTGTAAGAGTTCGAGTCTCTTCTCCCGCACCACCTAATAAAATAATCCATATCTCTTCAATAAATTTCACTTCAAGATCCCTAAGATCGCACACCAAACATACCGAGAATCAATCTTAATTTCATGACCAGAAGCCGGTCGCCGGACGCGACCAGATCTTCTTTTTTTAACTATCGTTTAAAGCTAAAACCCTCTTCTTTGGCATATGCTGCACGTGTCAGCGTATCTAATGGCTCAATGCCAAATGAGCGTATTAACTCAGACTGCCTTTTTAATATTCCTCCAGAGAATATTATAGATCCATTTTCTTTATCAATAGTGGCCTCTATAGCCTCCAGAGAGCGCAGTGTGCCTCTAAATGAGTTATGACAAAGCTTTACAGGAGGCAGATTGTTTTTAATCTGCTCTTTATTAAAGACTTTATTAGCCTCGAGCATTTGTCTTTGCACCTCTGATGCAAGAGACAGTATGAATACTTTGGCATTTACTGTCTTATCGGTGGAGGCATTGAGTGTAGAGCCTCCAAGCTCGCCTTTAATTATACTATAGCCCACCTCTACATTATTTCTCTGCGCATATATTTCATTTGCCTCAATAACATTATCCACACAGTCAGAAACCAGAACTCTGGTGGCTATTTGTCTGCATAGCCTTGATATGACATAGTATCTTGGGTAATAGTGTTGTTGAGGCTGCTCCTTTTTGTCAAAAGAGGAGTCAGTGTCTGCAACCTCATCACTATATTGAAATAAATCAACGAGCTTGTCTTTTAAAAGATTGGTATGAGCGGCAGTAAGCTCAGATGGCTCTTTACCTGCAATAACCTCCTGCCAGTTGCTGGCTATATCATAGGCATCATTGAGCTCTTTGATTAAAACCCTATATTTATTCATGCTCTCTTCATATATCTCGCGGGAGAAAATAAAGTGTACATACAGAGTTTTCTCCTTTTGCCTTACAGGCTTGTAAGACTCATTATTTTCTCTTGCCATTTTACTTAGAATCTTCTGTGTATAAGACCATGGGAGCTGTATAGTCTTTCCTGCAAGCAGTTTAGGCGCAGTGTCTGTAATATCTGCGCTACTGCTAAAAACCAGACCCCTGTCTCTTAGCAGATCGCGTGATATTGCATCTACCTGCTCTTTGATAAGTTTGCTCTTGGCTATATTACAGTTGCACACAAAGGATATATTATGCTCAAGCATGGCCGAGATATTGTTGATAGACCAGAATCCCCTGTCACAGACTAAAGATATATTGTCGCCGGCGCCTCTGTCCACAAGCTGCCTGCATACTGACTCCACAGTCAGCACATCTGTAATATTGCCTGCATATGTAACAGTGGAAAACAGCTCATGTGTGCTCTGGTCAACCAGTGTTATAAAATTAATAACCTTGTTGTCTGTACCGCTTTTAGATTTGCCGTACTGTGCCTTAGTCAGGCAGTTGCCGGCATTATCTACGTTAGTACCATCAAGAGCCAGAAACTGCATGTGCTTATTGCCATTTTTCTTTTTATGATACTGAGTTTTAAATTTGGCAAACTCGTTTATAACGCCGTTTTCATCTATGTATTTATACAGTCTCTGTATATGATCTTTATAAGAGTTTATATCTAAATCAAGAGCGTGCTCTCTGACAAAAGCCTCAATCTCATAAGATATAGATTTAATACCCTTGGACAGACAGGTCATTATCATGTATGGAAAATCCTTTATCTTTATACATACATTCTCTTAAACTTTATACACACGATCCAATTTGACCTTTTGCATTGAATCTTAACCTTATACACGACCTCCACTTTAATCACTGAATCTTTAAAAGTTACGGGCAATCTTCACTGTATACAGCTGATCCATATTTTTTCTTATTAAATCAAATAAAAGGCCCTAAGTTGCCTTAGAGCCTACCGTGTTACTTTTTATAGGTAAATTTTAGCGACTTTTCCCAGTAGCCTATAGAGCGGATCTTTGATACCGCATAAATACCACTCCTTACTCTCAAGACCATAGTCCAGCATATAGCCTGTCCAATGACTCCTGCCGTTTTTAAGAGTATTCTTGAGATAAATGGTATCTCCGATCTTCAGAGCATGCTCATCAATTAATATAAGATCTCTGCTGTTGCTATACTCTAAACGGCCAATAATTAATGGCTTAGACATTCTTGCTATCCTTTAGTGTTGCCAGCGGGTCTACAAATGGCTTTAGGACGATATCAAAAGCACAGTTTTTTATTCTCCTGACAAGAGCATCGGCTACGGCAGATCCAATATTATCAACCCTCGCAGCAATTCCACTGTCAGCAAGCTGTGTGGCAAAAATAGTTGACCCCACATTTATTCTATCGTCTAAAATATCATGTAGATATTTGGCATAATCAGAGTTTTGGAACTCTGTTAGGAATAAATCGTCAATTATTAATATTTTAATTTTTTTTAGACGTTCCCTGAGTCTATGCCTTTCTTCTATGTTCATACATGCACATAGCTCCATCAGATCTGAGGCCGTATAATATTCTGTAGAAATTGCTCTTGAGCATGCCAGTCTGCCCAGTGCACATACAAGCTCAGTCTTGCCTGTCCCAGAGGCTCCTCTAATGATTATGTTCTGATGCTTGGTCTCAAAACCTAATGTTGTCAGCTCAGCAATTAAAGATGCAGACAGTCCTCTGGACTCCTCAGCATCGATTGTATCTATAGTTCTGATACCTTTGAGCCTGCTCTTTTTAAGTATTGTTTGACTTTTTTTCATATGCAGATAGTCAATATGCTCCTGGACTGCAATACTGATTCTCTCCATAAAATTAATTTTGTTATATATCTCTGGTTGCTGCAGTTGTCTTAACAATGCCTCTGAAAAGCCAACGAGCTTTAATCCTCTTAATGATTTTAAAACTTCCTGCTCCATCTCCAGCAGTACAACTTTATTTGTCATTGATATTTCCTTATTATTCCTTGATTGAAGCAGATAAAATTAAGCCATTTGAGTCACGGTATACCCCGTTCTCATCCACTGTAAGATCAGGCTTGATGCTGTTTTTTAAATGTGCGATATCAGATGCCATGTCTGTGGCACTTATAGCTTTTGTCCGTGCACTATAAGCCTCTTCGATGCGTCTGGCATATAGACTACGGACTGAATCGTAATTTCTATAGTCATCCGGCATTTTCATGACCTCGTTTAAAACCTCAGAGAGAATGGCCTTGTTGGAGCTGTGAATGTACATATTAAGCACGGATAAACAGGATTTTAATGGAGCGCTACGTGTGTGCTCTGACTTATATTTACAATAAGTATAAAGCTCATGAGATAATCGTTGCGCCTCACTTAAAACGTCGTCAATAGTGCGATATTTACGCTTTTCAATGACCTTCTGGTGATTTTCTGGCATATGATCGTGCTGTGTTGAGTTTTTAGCGTCAGAGTCTTTTAACTTGGCATGCGTAGCTATAAGTTTGCTGTCACAGTAAATACTCAATGAGTTTTCATACTCTTTCACTGTCACCGTGTGATTTATATATTTATATGGCACTGAATACAGCTTGCCATTATGCTCAATATGGTAGTTTCTGCGTACCTTTGCATACGATACAACGGCATAGGACGGTATTACATTGATCATGGCTCTTGCATGAGATTTTTCACAATGTTCAAATAAAAATTCACGGGTTGTGTTTGGATCTTTGTGAAAGTAACTAGTAACTATTGCGACCCTAGATTGTAAAACCAAGTCAGATTACTATAACTCCCATGGGGAAACCCATAGGATCTGCCTTGTTGCAAATAGATTAGAGTAGCCATGCCGGCTTTGATATATGGCTATAGACGGTCAGCAGCTCGAGTGCAGAGAGTGTAGGATCATTAGAGGCTTTTATTTAAATGCATGCTTTGATAAAAAGCCTTGTTATCAGAGGTAAAATTTTCAGCAGCGCTCAATATAAGACACATTTAATCACTTATATAGGCCTTGGCTCACAAAGAGCCGAGGCTTGGTTATCATTCTCCATGACTTAAGATCAGAGTCTTGAAATCGTATGGGGTAAGTCCTTCATAGCTGATTTCATCAAATATGGTCTTATTAGCCTTATCATACAGCCCAATGCGGATCTTTACTTTATTGTCCCCATCTTCAATAATTTCTGTTCTTGATTTTGGCAGTGAAACTGCATGTGACTGCATACCTTCGAGCATCAGTTTCTGCACAATTCTATATCTGATATTGGCCATAAGCCATAATGTATACTGCGTAAATGATACATTATTCATTGTACAGGTATTGGCAATAGTCAGGTGATCTGCAAAAGTCTGAGCACTGTCCGGGTGATTTAAAAACTGGAAACTGTGACGCGCACAGGCTCCCAGCCTTATAGCTCTTTCAGCTGCTGATGAGGATAGCTCTATATGTGGTTTATCTACAAACTCTCTGAGCTTTGTCTCCTGATTGAGCAGATAGATAAGAGGACCAGAGACAGCATGCTGATTTGATTTTCTGTATTTGACACGGCCATGGCGACTGCCAGAGCATTTAATAACTATATTGCCATTTTCTCTGATTATGTGTCTTACCACATCAAATATAGCATCCAGCACCTTAGAGGATATATTCTTTCTGTACTTTTCTATCTCATCTTCAAATGAGGTGCCTTTAATGATAGCTTCCTGCCAGGCGCTGCTGTCTATATAAAACAGGCAGTTGATGAGGTAATAGACAATAAAACAGTCTCTGTTCAGAGCAGATAAAGATTTTGCACCTTTATTCTTTTGCTCATATTTTATCAGGTTCTCCATAAAAGCACTCATCTCACAGCCATCTGGCAGCAGATATTGATTGTAGATTTTAAGCAGTCCTGATTCAGTTAAATAGCGGTGCAGAGGTCGTCTGGCATGAGTCCAGCACGAGGCATGGCAGATATCTATGCCGGCCTTTTTAAACTCCTCGACGGCAGCATCATAACCTGCATAGCCATCAGTGGTTATAGTATCAATTGAGCTTGGATTTTTACTGTCGAGCAAATCCAGGACATTGTCAGCATTTCTACTGTCTGAGGCTCTGAAATAGGTGGCACTTACCTCCTCCGTCCAGGATGTGGCCATACACCATAACTGTGACTTTTTAATATAACCGCCTTTAGTCTTTTGCGAGCGTACCTTAAGTGTGGTCTCGTCCATAATAACGCTGCGACAGTTATAGAGCATGTCATTATGAATAACCTCAGCCACTCCATGGAAAAAAGCTCTTGAGCCTCCATTTATAATATCTGTGATATGTACACGCGACCAGTCAACACCCAGGCCGTTGAGCATGGTGGTAATACGGCTCTTAGGAGCACTGAGCATGGCAAACATTGAGTGTAATGCACTCATAAGCCCAGCAGATAGAGCGCATTTATTAAAGCATGGCAGCAAGGCAAAGGCATCAAAATCAAAAGTGTTGGGATTTATAATGTCATTTCTGCCCTTATAGCTAATTAAATCATGGGCTATATCATGTGAGCTTTTAACTGCACCATCATGGCGGCAGATATTCTGCAGGATCTTCTTGTTAACCTTAGCTTTATTGTCTGAGTTTTTAAGCTCGCTGTTATCTGCAGACTCATTCGTGTGGGTTTTGGGTGTATTTTGTCTGTCCTGATTTGTAACAATAACCTCTTGATTTAATGACTGTTCTATTTTTGAGTCACATTCGTTTGAATTACGAACACCTTCCTCAGGCCTATCATCGCTTCTGGTTTTTACCTCATAGGTATCATAGGCAGTTATCAGAGCAGGATTGTATTCTATGGTAGTGCCGCAGCCTACACCTATGAGATTCTGTACAGCACTGAGGCTGATTTTGGTATCAATACCCTGATACTCTTTAACCTCATTTGCTCTTTTAACCTTGCCGTCAAATTTAAATTCATGGATATGTTTGCATGTAGGGCAGTAGCATCTGATTCTAAAACCTGTAGGCACTTTGATGGCTTTTGTAATGTCGCTGTCTTTAGAGAGATTTAAAATGCTCCTTTCTTCTGCAAGTGGATCTAAAACCACACCTGCTGAGTTTTTATTATTTTTTCTAATCTCACCTGACAGCTCAATAACACTTTGCACGCTTTGCAGTGTGGACATGCTGTCAGCACAGCACTCTTTCTCCTCCACATCACACATTAAAGAGAGCTCTTCCATGTCCCTGTCATCGTGGCTGACTATAGAGGCCGCTGCCACATCTACATCTTTATGCTCTGTATAATCAGGGTATGTGGCATAGGTTGGTGCAGTATTTTCGCTGTCTTTTGGCTCTACGTTATTTGCACTGGCGCTCTCTGAGCCTTTTATGCTGGAATCTGAGCTATTTTCAGAATCGCTCTGGATTTTATAGTTTTTATTGCTCTCGCTTTGTGATGATACATATGTACCCCTTATATATCTGCCAAGTTGTGCAGTAGCAATGCGGGCATTGGATAAAAATATCATCAGATATGAGTTAATCTCTTTTAGATTATATAAATCCTCAGGAGGATTGTCCTTTATAAGATTTGCAAAGGCATCTCTGTTATCCTTGATAAAGGTGAGTGCATTGACTATAACGTCCTTCTGGCCTGCATTGCCTGCCTTGAGCTCCTCAATTTCATTCTTCTGTTCAGAAGTTAGCTTCTTATAATCGGCAACAGAGTCATTTAGCTCGTTTATACGTGTATCCTGACTTTTAATATGGGCTCGCAGCCTGGTTATGATATCAATCTGGCTTTTCTGCTCTTTAACAGAATGACTCTGTAGCTCCTGCATTTCTTTTTTATGCTGCTGGCTCTGCTCCTGCATCTCTTTTTTATGCTGCCGGCTCTGCTCCTGCAGCAGAGCAATAAGCTGCTCCTTGCTAAGAGCATTTAAGTCTGTACCTGCAATATTGGTGGCAGGGGCTGTGTTACTGTTGTTGCGATCTAAGTGAGCCATATTAATATCCTTATATCCGTATTGTACCGTACCTGAGGCCAAACCCATAGAAGTATGCAGGTCAGCTTTGCTTCCTGCGTCTGCTGTTATTCATTGCCTTGCACTGCTCCATGGTGTAATAGCAGTTGTTTATTATCTTGCCCAGATATATGGTCTGAGTTTTATACTTGTCATCGACTTTAAAGCGCTTACGCTCGACCACATAGATAAAATTACCTGTCTTATAGATACGGACATCAGGACCTGTGGGCAGATTTTTAACCTTGCTCAAATCCACGCCATGCTCTTTAAGTGTGGTATTAAGCCTGGCATGCCTGCGCCTCGTTGGTACAGAGCCATCTGGAACTTCGCGTAAAGACAAATCCTTTTTAAAGCGGCTATGAAACTCTTCCATAGAGTAATAGGTATTATCAACCACACGGCCTACAATAGTTCTTATTCTCTTTTTTCTTCCAGTAGCTTCATCTACCTGAGTTTTATATACAGCCACATAAATTTTGCCCTTGTCTTTATATACTGATACAGGCTCATCCTGTGGCAGATTTTTTATGGAATTTTTATCAATAGGCATAATAAACACCTCAATTCGTGGATAGGTCAATTATACCATAATTATATTGATAAATAAAGAAAATCACCTAAAATAACAGCATTTTTAGGTGATTTATATCACAATTCTATACAGATATTTTTCTTTTATTTTCAATGGTTTAAATCGCAACTTAAGTATCAAGTCTTAGCAGCTCTTCAAGCTCACTGCGAGTATAAGAAAGGGGAATTTTTCCTTCATCTAGCTCTATATCAAAACGACCAGAGTTGAGTACTCTGCGTACCAGCGAAGTTCCACTACTATCCACTATAATCATCGTGGCTATGGTCCTTTTCTTGTTAAAGGTAAGTACTGCTATGCGGTCTACTCCGTTCCAGCCAACACCAAATGCATTATTAGACAGCTGAGCTAAAAGCCTGTACATGCCAAAACGGCCACTGACAGGCTCTCGGACCAGCACAATACGCATATTCTGAGGTAAAAACATTATCTATCTCCTAAGCTCACGCCTGATTTATGCCAATATGACTTATAAGTTTTGCTATAGATAGCTCTGGCTCAGCTACACTGCAGTATTCAAAAGAGATAGTGCCCATATTTACTTTTATCAAATGATTTGATTTAGTATCTGAGTGGGTTACACCATCCTGATTTATAAGCGCAGGAACCGATTTGACGCCGTCTTCTTCCTCTGTTTGACTTCTTAAAGCCACCGACATGGTTGATGAACCTGCCATATCATGTGAAGGCAGAGCTTCAGCTGGTAGTGTTGTATCTGCTAAGGGTGTGGCCTCTGACTGAGCATCATCAATTACATCTATAAAACTAAATGGCTTTAACTTTTCAGAGCAGACATAACTGCCTTGGGTATCTGCCAGCTCATGCTCTTTATTGTTCTGTGGAATATCATTGTTATAATGAAGTATTAGTGTTGGCAGATACATGCCATCGGCAGACTTAAGCAGCGTACCATTCTCAATACAATATTTTGTGGTAGGATGTGAAAACTGTCTTATGATTTTATAACCGAAGTGATTTGAAATACCAAACTTTTTACAAATATATGCTAATCCTCTTCCGTCCTTCACCAGACGGTATATTTCTTTAAGCAATGTTATCAAGGCCAGTTGCTCGCGACTTTCAAACAGATCACCTAAGATCTCTCGGGCGAAAATTAAAATGCTACGCTGAGTGGCCATACCATACTTATGGCTTAATTGATAAGAGCAAAGCTTGGTCTGAATCAAATCGTTAGTAAGAGCCTTACGTTCTTCTTCAGAAAGATTATTTACAGATTTTAAATTTGGGCGATCCATATAGTCTCCTCCGTTTTGGAAATATTCTATATAGATCAGCGACTTTTTAAAGGGTCCTAATAGTTTCTAGTTACTTGTGAAACGGTGCCTGATTTATGTATTTATCAATCATTTTCTGCAGGCAGATATTGTGCTCTTGCAGATTCAACTCCTGTTTTGTATCATATTTACTAATCACTCTTTCAGTCAATAGTCGTACCGCAAATTCAACCCTTGACTTATGAGTCGGTGACCTTGGAGAGGCGGGTGATATAAATACACCAAACTGTGATAGGTAATCATTAAAAGATCTGTTTGTTACAGACTCTCCATGCACGCTGCAGTCTTCAACCCATGCCTTCGCATTATCTGGAATAATCTCATGTGGCAGACATCCCCACCGTTGAAAAGCATTAGCTAATGCATTACATGTTGCCTCAGTACTCTGTCTCTGGACAAAACAGCCAAATGTATAGCAGCTTGCAGACCACGTAGCTACAAAGACACTGAATGTCTCCTTAATACCTCCAGTCAATGTCAATTCAAGTTTGGTGCCTGCAAAATCAATCTCGCAGCTAACTCCATACGGCTTGTCTATGATCATGACAGGATCTTTACTCTGTATTTTAAGCTTGTCTTCAGCATCCTTCAGTAGGCGATAAAATGAGCTCCTAGTTATAGGGGTAACGGAGGAAAAGCTACACTCATCAATATATCTGAAATAATAAAACTGTTTGTTTTCACGAGTAATTATTCTATCTAAAGCAATCTCTTCAAAATCAGGCTGATGCTCTGACCTGGAAATGCAGGCGACCTTTTTTGCATCATCATTCATGCTATTTGAGCTTGTTGAGCCATAGCAGATATATAAAAGCTCCTGATTGCTTTTGCTTTTTAAAATGTTCTCACTTACAACATTGGCCTTAAATAATCTTCTTTGAATATGGGCCACTGTTATTCGTGATATGCGCTCTCTTATGCCAATAGCAGATTTAGTGAAGCCAGCAAAAGTCAGCCTCGCTATAGTCCTTATTTGCTCAGAGTTTAATGTTTTACCTTGAGACATATTTTCTCCATATAGTTTACTGCGTTAAATCCAGTATCTAACGCTTCGATGGAGCTATTATCTAAGGAAATTCCTGATGTTTATGTATTAAAGTGTACTATTCTGCCCCAAAGGGCGTTGGCACATTCCCCTAGAATATATAAAGTGAAGCGACCTACTATGATAGATGGAGTATCGTCACCTTTTGTATTGCCTTTTTTACATTGTGAATATACCTTGCCAATACGTGATTTCCAGTCTTTGACAAGGGCTTTTGAAATTTCCGGGTTTCAATCTCGGTTGATCTTATTAATAACCAACACCAAATCCTATATATATCAATCAATGAATCTGATCTTTAATCTTTAAATCTTGGTTTTAACTATAGATCCGGGACGTTTTATATCATTCCTAAATTTGCTCTTGAATTCCTAATCTTCTCGCCTGATCCTGATCTTGTAATCGCAGTTCTGCCTTTTGCACATATCTTATGTTATGCAAACCTTTATTCTTAAGCATATACATCAGATCTTATTGCATTATTTTAATGCACTCGTCTACAACGCAGCTCTTTTTATGGCTACTTTATGTAAACTATTGAACATTGTTAGAATCAACTAAAAAGTTGTTTTGCTAGGATATTAGAAGGAGAGGTGAGCTCACTTCCGCCAAGAATAAAGAGCTCACACTACTTGAATGTTTATTTTAACACAAAATTTATTTTCTAATATTGATGAGCTCAATGAAGCCATCAATAATGGCCTTTCAAAGCCTATAAGATTGCTTTTACATAAAGATGCTTTTCAATATTTAATCTGTCCACTCTGTAATAAGAAACTCAAATTTAAAGCTTATATTAGCAAGGCCAAACGCCTGATCTATGGAGTGAAAATTACAGTGCTTATTCCTCAGATGTTTTGCGAAAACAAAGATTGTAATTGTGGTGCTTGCAAGAAGCATAAGGTGTCACGTTACCATCTTGTACAGCCAGATATTTTTGAGCCTGGCCAAAGTCATTTAAAACAAGTTATTGAAGACTATATAGCAGCAGAATCAGAAAATGTACAAAATAAAGATTTAGAAGCTCGCTGCGGTGATCTCAGTCTATTTAAACAAGAATGTAAGAAAGTATTAAAGCTGATACAAAGATGGAAATATCATATAAAACAGTTTAACTCTCTCAAGCATAGAGTATTTAAATTTTTTGATATTACGGTTTCATGCCTGACGGCCCCTAGGTTCTGCCTGTTGCTCCATAATAGTGAAAATATACAAAATGCCATACTTATGCGCTTTCGTACAGCAAATAACGACTAATTTTTAAAAGTCCTTAAAATACCCTTTGTTGAAGACAAACATGGGGTTTGTCATATTTTTTTAAGGAACTTTTAATGACAAAAAGACAGCATTTGAGCGCAGACAAGCTCAAAGACATAGCCAAGCTTATTCTTGGAGGGCTGAATAATACCCAGATTGGAGCTAGAGTTGGTGTCTCCCGTTTTACTGTATCGCACATAAAAGAGAGGCTGTTTAAAGCAGACATCTGCTCCCGATACTCTCTTGAGCTTCTTAGTAATCAGCAACTTGTAGATATATGCTATCTGGCATCAGGTACAGATAATGGTACTCAGGAGGAGCATGTCTCCCGCTCAGAGTTTATGCCAGATTTTTTGGAGATGGCTGTAGACCGCCTGGAAAGGCATATGAGCAAGCAATTTTATTATTTTAATTACATGGAAAACTGTATTGCCAATAAATGGCACTACTTATCTCGCAGTCAGTTTTATCATTATTTAAAAAAGGCAGAAGATGAGCTTTTTGCAAAAACGGCTGATCCAGTATTTATCATGGACAAGACATATGGACTAAGCTGCGAAATTGATTTTGCCGGAAAAAAGTGTGCTCTGACACTTCCTGGAGGCGTTAAGACAGATTTTAATGTATTTGTAATTGTGTGGTCTGCCAGTTGTTACGTTTTTGCAAGATTCGTAGAAAGACAGACCACAGAGGCTACATGCATAGCTATAAGCGCTGCATTTAAGCACTTTAACTGTCTACCCCAGGAAATAATACCTGACAATGCCAAAGCATGGGTAGAAGATCACTCTATTATATCAGAGCCTATCATAAATAAATCATTTGAAGACTTTATGTCGCGTTTTGATGTATTTGTACATCCAACATCACCACGTGCGCCAACTCATAAATCCAGGGTTGAATACGCTGTAAGGTTAATAACTGAACGTGTTATCAACAATTATGACAGTGACACACCAAGATCACTGGAGGAACATAACCACCTATTACAGGATCTGATTGAAAAGCGTATTAATCAGGCCCAGCTGCGTGGAGATTTAGAGCAAAACAGAGCCTATCTGTTTGAGCATTGTGAAAAACCTAAAGCCCGCGCCATGATCTCTACCATACCTCAATTTGCCCATATCTATATCCTCAAAGTGCCTCGTAACTACCATATAACATTTGGTACAAATAAATATTCTGTCCCATATACCTATATAGGTCAGGTGGTAACAGTCAGAGTGTATGAAAATATATTAACAATATCATGCGATGATCGCCTTATTGCCACGCATCCTATTAATTTTGCACAAAATAACAGCGTCAATACGATTAGAGCACATATGCCTGAGAACCACAAGGCCGTTCAAGATGAAAGGAAGTATTTAAAGATTGAACAGGCGCTGGATGAAGCTTTTAATCTCAGTAAAAATCTGCACTCATACTGTTCATGGAAAAATAAGCAAAAAAACGGACATGCCCTCAAAGCATGTGTTGCGGCCATTAATTTCTATAAAGGATCTGCCAACACAGAGCTTGCTGATAAGACATTCATGAAAATAATGCAGATGGAACCAGCTGTTAGAAACATAACAAATTTAGTCCAAATTTATAAGCAGATGGTATCAGAGTCTTTAAAACCGCGTGAGGATGATATTGCCGATATAGCCTGTACTGCAGAAGATCCCGTCATCAATGAGCCCAGATCTGACAAAGCCAGTGAGCAAGGTAATTTAACATTTAGTGTTGATGACGATGGTGTTCTGCGCAACTCTAGAGATGTGGCTATGGCCAGAAAATTGGGTAAAGCACAGGAGAATAAATAATGTCAAATGAACAAACTTACACTCTAACTGAAGATGAAAGCCGTATAATAAAAGCTTTTAAAGACATTCGTTTAAAAGGCCTTGCTCTGGCCTTTCATCGCCAGTTTACAACGCCAGACATATTTAGCGGTTTGACATTTAATGAAAGACTGCTGATGGCGCTTCAAGAGCATATTGATTATGCTAATGAGGTTAAAGGTCAGACGCTGTTAAAGCGCAGTAAACTCAGAGGAAATCAAGATTTAGATTTTATTTTAAGGAGTGAAAAGAGAGGGCTTAGTAATACAACTATGGCAGAGCTTGCCTCGCTGAGTTTTGTAGTTAAAAAACAAAATGTCATAGTACGAGGAGCATCTGGAACAGGTAAGACAGAGCTCATATGCAATATCGGTAGAAGAGCTTGCCTCAGAGGCATGAGTGTACAATATACAATAGCCAATGATCTCCTAGAGCAATTCTCTATATTTAACGTAGAGCAAAGACTTAAATTCAGAGAAAAGCTTAAAAAGGTGCACCTGCTGATAATAGATGATTTATTTTTGACCGACTTTTATGAAGCCAGGTATGCTAAATATCTTAATGATATTTTAAATGATCGTATTAATACTGCGTCTACACTGATAGCAACACAGCTTACATCTGTAGGTATGGCTAAAAGGTTTGTAAATATTGATGCAGCCATAACAGATGCTGTAACTAGGCGCATTAATCAGTGTGTACAGGATATTACACTTCTGCCATATGACTTTGTCTAGGAGCTTGTCGTGTATAAGTTAAAAATATTAGGCCGTCTTGCATTTAATAATGACAGTAACTGTCTTTATATTGATGACTATGAAATAAATATAGGAGATACCATCTATCTGAAAAAAAAGGATAGACATGGCAAATCAAAATGGATCTCCCATATGGTCGATTTTAATTTAAACAGCCATGAATGGTTTCTAGGAGGTAAACCAATGAGGCCGCAACTTCATCTTGGCAGAGTTGTTAAAATCGATATCATTTTATAACACAAAAACCCTGGCCTAGTGTCAGGGTTTTATCTCTAATAAGCCTATATAAAAGCTATATTTATGGCGTCAGTTTACAGAGTAACTGCCTAAAGATCTGACGTGCTATACAAGAT
This sequence comes from Anaerobiospirillum thomasii, assembly GCF_900445255.1. Taxonomy (NCBI): domain Bacteria; kingdom Pseudomonadati; phylum Pseudomonadota; class Gammaproteobacteria; order Aeromonadales; family Succinivibrionaceae; genus Anaerobiospirillum; species Anaerobiospirillum thomasii. The sequence goes on along the minus strand of NZ_UAPU01000007.1, from coordinate 341,379 downwards.
CAATAGATGATGTAACGGAAGTACTGTTTTGGTGCAATAGGAACTTCTGATAACCCTCAGGATCTGACGATGCCTTTAAAGATGGCATGATTACCAGAAGGATTTAATAGACAAAAGATCATGTGTAAGAAGAGCGGAAATACTGATTTAGGTCAGGATCAGATGTATAAAAACAGTATTGAACAAAAGTAGGCAGGAACTACTGCTAGAGTTTAGGACAAATTTTAGCTCAAGATCAGATGAGATTTAATAGGAATTGGTGTCGTCCGTTTTCAAGATCTAATACTGAGGCACTACCGGATCAGATGAGATTTTAGACCGGATTTTCCACAAGACCCATAGCTTTTATAATGGTATCTATAATATCGGCTTCTTTTTTCCTTTGGTTATTGTAATTGTCAATGGCTGATTTTACATCAAGTACGTCATTATCCTGAGCTGATAGCCTTGTAGACTTAGGAGTATAGATATCAGCATTTTCAAAGCAATTTATGTAAAGCGTATCTTCTTTACTAAGACACAAAGGCATAACCATAGCCTTGTTGAGATTTGATGTGATCTGATTGATCGTTATATGTACCCCATACTCACTGAGTCTTATCTGCATCAGTCTTAAAATCATCAGTGATAACACACAGATAAATACATGAGCAACAGTTCTTTCATAACGCTTGACATAAACAGGTCTGAGCTCAAAGCTATTTTTCATTATTCTAAAACATTCCTCAATACGCACTAAGGAGTGATAGGCGCCAAGCACTACACAATCACTTATTTCAGCTCCTTTCTCTTTAACACTTTTTGGATCTTCATAAATAATCGCGCTATATCCTGCAAGCCTGATTCGGTTTTCGATTACATCCTGATTCAGAGCTACGGCTTTATAAAGCTGCTTGTCTTTTTTATTTTGTGTTACTTCTTTTTGTGTTTTCACCAGACAGCGCCAGCCAGAGCCGGACGGGTTCCCCATAAGTCTGCCTTCATCAATGGCTTGTTGGGCCTTGATTTTTGCCTCTTCAATATCATGCAGCTCTTTTTCCCTACGTTTTGGAGAGAATGTATAAACAATATTGCAATTAACCTTTATGGTTTTAACAGTTCCATTTTCAAGCACTACCCTTGCGCTTTTTTCCTTTTTACAAACCTTATATTTAAAGCCTCTGTCGATATCGTCTTTAATAAAATTGATCTTGCTGTCAGATGTCAAATCAAAACTCTTCCAGCCGTTAGGATCCAACATTTGCTCAGTATCTTTTTTCGACTGTCCAGTAATCTTCTGAGCAACAATAAACCCCAATGATTTCTTTAATATCTCCTCAAGATTGGAGGTAGAGTTAATGCCTCTGTCTGCAACAAAATAACAGTTCTGTACGTTATACTGCTCTTTGAGTCTCTCAATAGTAGGAGCAACCTGTTTAAATTCAGAGTGATTGCCAGGAAATACAGCAAAATCAATAGGAACACCTCGCTCATCTATTACCAGAGAAACTGAGACAAGGGGTTGACTGAAACGTGCCTCTTTTGATGGGCCGCGCATTCTTATAAATTCTTCTTCATGATCTTTAATAGCAGTATCCAGCTCTCCTAAAAACTCTTCACTGTCAAGGTACTTCTCAATCTGTTCAACACTTGCTCCACTGTCAATAAGCTCATCTTTTTTCTGCTTAATAAACGTGTGTGTAAATTGCTCTCTATCGTCATATGGAGTTTCAAAGTAGCAGTTGGTGCAGTCGAAAAATATCATATTTGGACCGCCATCTTTGTTACATGGTTCATAGTCTTTTTGTGCATATGATTTCTTTACTGCGTATGGCAAAAGCTCTCTGTAGAATTTATTGAAATAATCCAATGCTGCGTAGATATTGTCCTGACAGATGCCTTCAATAGGATTATTTAAAACAGTGCTCTGCTCAGTAAATGAGTTAATGTAGGATGACGGACTGGTAATTTTTCTGCACACCAGATAGAACAGGATGTCAGAAAGTTTGTAGGAAGTTATTTTAGTAAATTGCTTTTGTAGATAGTTAAGTTTGTAGTCAAGATTAAGCTGCTTCCATATTGGTCTTATGATGAGATTTGAATAGTGCAGCAGATTAGCTTTATTGAAATTGCTTTGCTCGAATGAGTTGGCAATATCTGTAATAGATGTCAACGATCTATTGATGTGGTTCTTTTGCTCCTCTCTGCTCTTTTGTGCAGGCTGTGCATATTGAGCTTCAAGTTTTGAAAGAGTCTCACTGTCGATACTTTCAAGTTTACCGAAACTTTTTATGGTTCTGACCTTACGTTTGCCTGAATCTGGATCTTTATAATTCTCTACCAGATACAGATAGACCCCACCATTTTTAGTTCTTTTAGTCAGATACATAAGCACCCCCGCCGTTTTATGTTCTTATTATATCATATTTAGGGTATGTGGGGTGCGTTGTAGATAAAAAAATATAATTTGGCGCAAAAAAAGGCCCATTCGGGCCTGGAGACATTTTTTATATTACTTAAGTGCTAAACGCAGGAAGGCTCTTATAGCAAAAGAGGAGGAGAATGTGCAGATACGCTGCAACGGCCGCTTCCTGGGTGTTGGCTATTTTAAAAAGGGTATGTTAATTCCACGCCGTATGATGTCAAATCTGGATTTTTAAAACCTTACATCTGCTCTGTGTACTTTTGCAGCAGATGTAAAATCAAATCTGCGTGATCATTGCTGTCATTTAAGGCAGCAATATACTCAAGCCTATCCCCGCCATGTTCAATAAAGCGTTTTTGATTTTCAATCTTTATCTCATATAAAGTCTCAAGACAGTCAATGCTGAAGGTGGGAGCAATTACAGTTACATGTTTAATGCCATCTTTGGCAAGTTCAATTAGTCTCTCATCTAAAAAAGGGCCAAGCCAGGCCTGCCTTAAACCTGCTGGTGACTGATAGGTATGACTTATCTTATCAGGATTGAGCATAAGAGCTTTGCACACTGACTGTGTAGTATATTCACACTCTTTTTGATAGCTGTCCCCTGAGGCAATAGACTCCTTTAGCATAGAGTGATAGGTAAAGATAATATGATCTCCAAGGCTGTGATCCTTAAAAGATGCAGCAAGGGCCTTGATATAGGCATTATCAAAACAGTAGGATTTAATGGAGTGAAAATTGTAAGGCTCTGATATATTTACAAAAACTTCTCTTAGAGTCTTTTTAATCAAAGACATGGCGGCCTGTGTGGTGGCTCTGCAGTACTGAGGATATAAAGGTATAAAGATAATATCATCAGCGCTGTAGCCTTTAGCCTTTAAAGCAACAAGCACATCTTTTAAAAAAGGTCTGCTATAGCTTTGTGCCTGATAAAAATCACAATCATCAGTGGCTTTATTAAGTGTATCTACAAGATTTTGTGTATAGATAAAATAAGGATTGCCCTTATCGGTAAATATACTTTTATAGTGTGACAGGATACGAGAAGAGCGCAGAGGCAGAATAAGTCTAAAGAGCAGTGGTTTTAGCCACAAAGGCAGCTTGACTACATTGATATCCGATAAAAAGCGGCGCATAAAGGCAAGATACTCAGATCTGTCTGCTGCGTATATAGAGCCTGTATTGATAAGAACAACCGCTTTTTTCATAATCTGACACTAAAGACTAAAATACATCTGCAAGCATGGTTTTAAGCTTTGCCACATCATGTCCGTCAAGCTCTCTGTAGTTAAAAAAGCTCATATCAAATTTAGCTTTGATATCAGTGGCGCTGTATAGATAGCTGCAGGCTTTGACAATAAGCTCATCATCAATATCTGTGCATACCTGAAGATAATCAAAGCTTGCCGACAGGGCTAAAAGACAGGCACAGCCTAAAATTTTACTCTCAGAGCCTTTTTTATAATGTCTTATAAAATGCTCGTTTGCTCCTGTTGCCATGCCATCTATTAAAAACAGATTTCCATCTGTAAATGAAAGATCTATAGCTCTTTGCTCACCATCAAGCCAGCGTCTTACAATATCGCAGCTGCGTGATGGCTTTTTAAGTAGCATATGCCAGCCTGGAGCTATGGCCTTATAGGAAAAATCATCATCCTTTTGGACACAGTAAATGGCAAGTGAGGCAATAATCTCTGCAGCTTTTTCAAAATCATCACCTGTAAGCGTTCCTATAAGAGTCTGACGCTCTGGCAGCAGTGCAGGGACAATGACATCATACATATCAAAGCTGTCATCACTTGCATGGCGCAGAGTTCTTGGGCTAAAGTGCACGCCATAGCTGTTTAGGATCTGCGAGAGCTTTATAAAATTAACCCTTAAAAAGGCAATGGTCTTTTTATGATCATTTTCAGTTATGGTGGCCAGAGCGCCTTTGCGCATAATTTTAACCTGAGCCTTGGTTAAAATGCTCTCATCAAGAATACCTAGGGTTTGAAGGGTATCTAAGGCTGTTATGACCTCATCAAGGCAGAGGTTTAGATGCTGAGCTATCTGATAGGCATGCTCCTTTTTGGAAAAAAGGGCTCTATCAGAGCGTGAGCTCCAGAATAAAAGCACGGATAAGGTAAGTGACAGGGCACCTATCTTATTGTCACACAGTACATTAAGCTGCGGATAATAGGGTATGCGAATCAGTCCGGTTTTTGACATCTGAATTGTTTTTTAGGTGTATAAAGCAAAAAAGGCAGGATTAACCTGCCCTTTTAGTAAATCATTTTAGAGCTTATGACCCATTTCATAGGCATCATCGTGCACATCGGTCACGGCGCGGCCTGAAGGATCAGCCATGTTCTTAAACTTCTCATCCCAGGCAATAGCTGTCTCTGTGGAGCAGGCTACTGACTTGCCATAAGGTACAGTGCTTACAGCTGATGGGAGTTTAAAGAGCTCTTCAAAGATCTCGCGATACAGATAGGCTTCCTTGGTGACAGGAGTGTTGACAGGGAAGCGTACGGCTCTTTGCTCAAATTTTACATCAGATACCTGCTGCTCGGCATAATCGCGCAGAGCATCAATCCATGAATAGCCTACGCCATCAGAGAACTGCTCTTTCTGACGCCAGAGCACATCATCTGGCAGCATGCCGGTAAAGGCCTCACGCAATACCTTCTTCTCAATAGTCTTGCCAGGGCACATCTTATCCTCAGGATTGATGCGCATGGCAACATCTAAAAACTTCTTGTCAAGGAATGGCACACGACCTTCAACGCCCCAGGCCATAAGTGACTTGTTGGCGCGCAGGCAGTCATACAGGTGCAGCTGTGAGAGTTTACGCACGAGCTCTTCGTGGAATTCCTTTGAATCAGGAGCCTTGTGGAAATACAGATAGCCACCGAAGATCTCATCTGAGCCTTCGCCTGAGAGTACCATCTTGATACCCATGGCCTTGATGTAGCGGGCCATGAGGAACATTGGGGTTGAGGCGCGGATGGTGGTTACATCATAGGTTTCAATATGATATATAACATCGCGCAGGGCATCTATACCCTCTTGTACTGTATAGTTGATTTCATGGTGTACAGTACCAAGATAATCGGCAACTACACGGGCTTTTTTCAGATCAGGTGCATCCTTGAGGCCAATGGCAAAAGAGTGCAGGCGTGGGAACCAGGCCTGTGTCTTGCCGTCATCTTCAACACGGCCTTCGGCATAAAACTTAGCAATAGCTGAGATAACTGATGAATCAAGACCGCCTGAGAGCAGTACGCCATATGGCACGTCGCACATGAGCTGACGCTTGACGCTGTCCATCAGAGCCTCTTTGAGCTGTTCAACAGATGTAGTATTGTTTTTGACATTGTCATACTCCATCCAGTCGCGCTTGTAATAGGTCTTAAAGTCACTGCCATCTTTTGAATACAGATAGCAGCCTGGTGGAAATTCCTTGACGGCATCGCACACAGGGGTCAGTGCCTTCATTTCAGAGGCAACATAGAAGCGGCCGGCATGATCCTGACCTACATATAAAGGTACAATACCCATGTGGTCACGGGCAATAAAATAGCTGTTATCCTCAGCATCATAGACCATAAAGGCAAAGTCACCGATAAGACGGTCTAAAAAGATCTCGCCTGTCTTTTTAAATTCTGCATATAAAGGCAGAATAACCTCACAGTCAGAGCCTGTGGAGAATTCATAGGCGTCTTTGAGCTCGGCTTTTAACTGTCTGTGATTGTAAATCTCACCATTAGCGGCAAGTACATGAGTGCGATTATTATTGTACAGAGGTTGAGCGCCGTTTGATGGATCTACAATTGACAGACGCTCATGCACGATAATGGCATGCTCGCCCTGATAAATACCCTCCCAGTCAGGACCACGATGCAGCTGGCGTCTTGACATTTCCAAAGCCTGGCGGCGCAACTGTTCTGGGTTTTCTTTAATCTCAAGAATTCCAAATATTGAACACATTTTATTTTTCCTATTTATAGATTTGCACTCATTTTCTTACAGATATTAATCTGCAACTGTATAAAAACACATTCGTGAAAATATAGCAAAGATTATCATATCTTTGCACCGTTTTGGTAAAAATCTTGCAGGTGCTGTCACATAGGCAGTGCAGTGCCTAATGAAAAAGCTTTGCGCATATCTTCCCGTTTTTGCTACAAAAGGTGCCTCTTTTCAAGAATATTTTGCATGTGCGTGCATAAGTCTAGCTTTTTGAAACAAATAAAACATTAGCAGTAAAAATTACTTTAAAATATACAGCTGCATATTAAACAACAAAAATAGATATTAGGGCAGCAATCAGATCATGGAAAGCTTTGACATAAATTATGTATTTTTTATAGGTGGTACACTTTTAACTATAGCTGTTCTGGCCAGCAAGCTTTCTTCATTTTTCGGCGCTCCCATACTGCTTTTGTTCCTGGCTATAGGTATGCTTACAGGTGAGGACGGTCCATTTATTAAAATCATCTATAATGACTACTCATCGGCCTTCTTTATCTCAAACCTGATGCTGGCCATTATTCTTCTTGACGGCGGTCTGCGCACAAATGTCAAGATGTTCCGCTCGGTGGCCTCAGAATCACTGCTTTTAGCAACGGCAGGCGTTATTGTAACCTCAGGTATTACTGGCCTTGCTGCCTATCTGTTTTTCGATCTGTCTCTTATTGAATCGCTGCTTATTGGCGCCATTGTTGGATCAACTGATGCGGCAGCCGTATTTTCACTGCTAGGTGACGGCGGTGTGCATTTAAAGGAAAAGGTTTCATCGACACTGCAGATAGAATCAGCCACCAACGATCCTATGGCTATTTTGCTCACCACTGTGCTTTTAGCCTTTGTCACAGGCGATGTGACATCCCCTGTGGATATTGTACTTTTCTTTATCTCACAGTTTGGTCTTGGCATTATATTAGGTGTGATCTTTGGTCTGTTCGGCCGTTTTGTTATAGCCTCAATTCATTTATCCTCAGGTCTTTATACTCTATTAGCCTTAGGCCTTGGTCTTGTAGGCTTTGCCATTACAGCCTCTCTCAATGGCTCAGGCTTTCTGGCCATATTTATCTACGGCATGTTTATTGGCAATCAGAATATAAGACCTTTGAGCTATATGCTGCCAGTAGGTGAAGGCTTGACCTGGCTTGCTCAGATTACACTGTTTTTGATGTTAGGCCTGTTAGTGACACCGCATCAGATGCTGCCATATCTTGTACCTGGTGTGGCTGTGGCCTTTGTGCTGGCCTTTGTGGCCCGTCCTCTGGCTGTATTTTTATGCATTAAGCCATTTTTCAAGAAGTACTCAATAAAAGATCTGTCCTTTATCTCATGGGTGGGACTGCGTGGCTCTGTGCCTATTGTTCTGTCCATCTATCCTGTAATGGCTGGCGCAAATGATGCGCAGCTGTTCTTTAACGTGGCCTTTATTGTAGTGCTTTTCTCATTGTCACTGCAGGGAGCCACACTTTTGCCTGTTGCCAAGATCTTTAAGATCTATGCCCCAGCCTCGGTCAGTCCTATTAATAAATCTCAGGTTGGTGTCATGCTCTCTGATGATTTTGAGCTTTATAGCTACAATGTAAAAAGAGAGAGTCTGGATGGTGTCAAACTGCGCAATATACGTTTTCCAAAGCGTACACAGATTGCAGCCGTGTTCAGAGATGGTCACATGTTAAAGGCCACAGGTGATACCAAGCTTGTCAATGATGATATTGTAAGTATTATTGGCTCTCCTGCCGATGAAATGCTGTTAAACTCAGTATTCTCACGCGATCAGAATCAGAAGACGCCAAAGCTCTACAAGGGCGATACCATTTTAAACGGCAAGATGACTATGAGTGAGATTGCAAAGACCTACAATATTGAGATTACAAGCTTTGAGCAGACTATGAATCTGTCTGAGTTTATGACCTATCATATAGGCGGTTTTCCGCAGGTTGGCGATGTCTTAGGCCTTATCAATGTCAAGCTTACAGTAGTTGAGATGACAGGTGACAGCGTCGAGCGTGTGGGTCTTGACCATTATACCTAAAGCTTTGCATCTTGTTTAAGATATAAAATTATACTGCAGTCAGATGGCTGCAGTTTTAATTTATATGGGATTAAAACAACAGGACTCTTTAAAATATCTGTGTTAAAACATTACATAAAATCTGCTTTAGCCTTAGTGGTATAAAGCCAAGATATCTATAAAAAAGGGGAATTTGTGAATGGCGGTTAGGAAGGGATTCGAACCCTTGATACGCTTTCACGTATACACGCTTTCCAGGCGTGCTCCTTCAGCCTCTCGGACACCTAACCAAATTTGTAAAGTGAGTGTATTTTACGCAAAAAAAATAGAAAATCAAGTTTTGATTAAAACTTTTTTTAGCGAACAAAAAAAAGCGCCTGCAGATGCAGGCGCCTGATTAATTAGAACTAAGCTTTATTTAGACGTATTTAAAGCCGATTTCCTCAATCTTCTTGCTCCACTCCTTAGGACCTACGGCGTGGATATTGTTGCCCTGAGCGTCAACTGCAACAGTAACTGGCATATCGACAACCTTAAACTCGTGAATGGCCTCCATGCCAAGATCCTCAAAGGCTATAACCTTGGCGCTCTTGATGGCTTTTGACACAAGATAGGCAGCTCCGCCTACAGCCATGAGATAGGCAGCACCGTGCTTCTTGATAGACTCAACAGCAGCAGGGCCGCGCTCTGACTTGCCGATCATGCCAAACAGGCCAGTCTGTGCAAGCATAGTCTCAACAAATTTATCCATACGGGTTGAGGTGGTTGGACCTGCAGGGCCTACAACCTCATCACCTACAGCAGGAACAGGGCCTACGTAGTAGATAAGCTTGCCCTTGAAATCAACGCCATCAGGCAGTTTCTCACCCTTGGCAATCATATCGCAGATTCTCTTGTGGGCAGCGTCACGGCCGGTTAGAATGGTGCCGCTTAAAAGCAGGGTATCACCCATCTTCCAGGTGGCAATCTCTTCTTTGGTCAGAGTATCAAGATTTACCTTCTTAACATTGTCAGAGCCACTAAGCTCAATCTCTGGATAGTCATCAAGTGATGGAGGAGTGAAGGTGGCAGGGCCTGAACCGTCAAGCTCAAAGTCGATGTGACGGGTGGCGGCGCAGTTTGGAATAATGGTTGTGGCCTTGGATACGGCATGGCAAGGATAGCTCTTGACCTTGACATCAAGCACAGTGGTCAGACCGCCTAAACCCTGAGCGCCAATACCTAATTTGTTAATCTTCTCATAAAGCTCTAAACGCAGCTCTTCATCGGCATTGCTAGGGCCGCGAGCAATAAGATCCTGAATATCAATAGGATCATTTAAAGCCTCTTTGGCTAAAATTGCAGATTTTTCAGGAGTACCACCAACGCCTACACCTAAGATGCCAGGTGGGCACCAGCCTGCACCCATGGCAGGGATTTCATGTAAAATCCAGTCAACAATTGAATCTGATGGATTTAACATCTTTAAGTGGGTCTTGTTCTCAGAGCCACCGCCCTTGGCTGCAATGGCAACTTCAACCTTGTCGCCCTTGATCATTTCAATATGCACAACAGCAGGGGCATTGTCCTTGGTGTTGACTCTCTTGCCTACAGGATCGGTTAAAACTGATTTGCGCAGTGGATTGTGCTCATCGCAGTAGGCGCGTCTTGTGCCCTCATCCACCATTTCCTGTACAGTCATGTCGCCTTCAAAGCGTACATCCATACCAATCTTGACAAAGCAGGTTACAGCGCCTGTATCCTGACATAATGGACGATGACCTATGGCACACATTTTTGAATTCTTTAAAATCTGGGCAATGGCGGCCTTTGCAGATGGGTTCTGCTCAATGTCATAGGCTTTTTTCATGGCATCGAGGAAATCTTTTGGATGATAGTAGGAAATGAACTGCAAAGCCTCATAAATAGAATCTATAAAGTCTTTAGTCTTGATTAATGTGGTCATGGGCAAATTCCTAAATAAATGAATTGATAACAATTATTAGTTTGATTGTAGATCGTCTGATGTCTAAAAAAAAGCTAAAAAATCAATTTATGCCACAGGACACATAATTTAGAGCATAACAATGGGGCAGATCCGCTAAAATTTTCTTGGAGTGTATTGAATATATTGTTATATAAAGAACAATCTTTTAAAATACTAAAAAAACAGCATTTTTTATATGTAAAAATGTCAGAATGTCGCCGCCAAGTTTTTAGCTGTCACATGCTCTCTGCTTGAAAATTGTGCCTGTAAAATGGCATAAGGTGACAATTTTTTAAATTAGGTCGATAATTTGAGCTGGTTTAAAATAGAGCTAAAGTTTTTAAATATCCTACCGTCAATTAAGGATATGTACCTAGTATAGAGTTTGATATGTTTATAACTATTGCAGTAATTTTTATCGTTCTGGCAACATTCTTGCTGATTATGTACAACATGTACTCTGATTATCTGTCCCGAAAGGAAGCAGATCAGCGTATGATGTTCAACCGGGCAAGAAATGTCATATCTGATGCAGACGAGCTGTTAATGAATCAGGCTCAGCTGCCATATTCAAAAACTCTGGTTCTGATCCTGCGCTATAGAATTTTAAATGCACTGCGCAAGCTGCAGGAGGATCCTCATGCAAAACATATCAATGAGAAGATCACTGAGCAGGAGCAGATGATACGCGATGTCAACGCCAACTTCCGCGAGGATATTGCCTTTAGAACTCCTGAAAATGATGTGGTGGCAGTAGGTCAGCTGCGTGCTATCCGCCGTCTGCGCAAACTTATCTATACAGAAATCAGATCAGGCACCCCTGTTGATCCTGTCTTATGTCAGAAAGAGGATAAGCGCCTGTCACTTTTGGTTATCAAGGTTAATATTTCCAATCTGATTCAGACTGTGCTTGAGCTCAAGCGTCTGCATCAGGTAGGTTCATGCCGTCAGCTTATTGAAAAAGGTCTTGATGTTATAAGAAAATCAGGCATCAAGGATGAGTGGCTGATGGAGAAGAGCTCTATCCTGTCACAGATTGCAGCCGATATTGAACGCGAGGTTAAGGATAAGGGCGAGAAGACTGTTCAAAAGAAGATTGAGACAGAAAAAGAAGAAGTCTCAGAGCTTGATCAGCTCTTTGGCGATAAAAAGAAATGGTAATCTGCCTTATCTGATTATAAAAAGCCTGCCTTTGAAAAAATGCAGGCTTTTTTAATCCTCTCATAAATGTATAAGATCTCTTGATTCTCTGGCTGTTATACAGATTTGCACAGCGCTCTGAGACCTGTCTTATGTCTATTTTCTAACAAGAGTCAGTGCCCTTGTAATAAAGTTTGAGCCAAAGTTAATACCAAAGCGGGCCGAGGCGGCCCCCGGCATACTCTGAGACTGTCCTGTCATAAAGACTAAAGATGAGAGCATAGAGGGCAGGGTCTTTGACAGAGCGTACATCAAAAGTGATAAAAAGATTAAAAACATATGCGATCTTATATTATCAAGAGCTCCATCCTCTTTGAGCAGGGATATTGTGTCTTTGATAATATCCTTGTGCACTGTACATAAAAAAGCTATGGTAAAGAGCTCAAGGCCTGAGGCAAAGATGGATTTTATATAGTTGATGGCAATATCGCGTGTAGCTGACAGAGCTGCAGTGCCCAGGCAGGCAATACCTAGCACGCAGAGCATATAGGCGCTGACATAGCTTACTATATAGCGCACCACAATAAGAAAGTTTAAGATTAAAAAGGCTATAGCTGTGGTCTTGATGACAAAGACATCGGCAATATTGTAGATATCAAAATCAATATTTGAGAGCGAGGAGTAGGCATTAAGACACATCTCAAGCATGGTATAGGGCGAGGCATGTGAGGTGCGCGAGGCGCCTATGGCACTTAGCGAGTCAATAATGGCAGCTCCAATCTCAGGACCGTTTTCAATAATATATTTAAAAAAGCCTATGATAAGCATGTACTTTACAAGTATATGAAAAAAGGCTCTAAGATCGCTGTCTTTGAAGATAAGCTTTATTCCTGTAAGCACAAAGGATATACCGCACAGATAATAAAAGGTCTTCATGGCAAAGGCTGTAATATCAGTGCGTATTGAGGCTGTGTGCTTTAAAATAATATCTATGCTCTGCTGCACATGCATACTGTCTATGGGCTGGGCATTGACAGATGGCAGCGCTAAAAGCAGCGCTGCAAGTGCTGTATAAAGATAAAGCTTCACTTATCTGCCCATCCTTGATTTAAGGCTTAAATCAAAATCAGGCTCAAGACCTGAGAGTCTGGCATAGAGCCTTGATGACATGGCCTTTTTAATATTTTTATCCTGCACCCTGGTAGCTGTGTCAAGGCTTAAAAATTCAACCACAGAGGCAAACTGATCATTTAGGGCAATTAAGGAAGATCCGGCCTGGGCATTGATTTTAGCCATGGTATCAAGAGCATCAGAGCGGCTGGTGGCATCGCGACCTTCAAAGCTAAGCTGTGAGAGCTCATGGATCTGCTGTTTTAAAGACTGTTTGACCATACGCGCCTGATGTATGGCACGCTCAGAGCGCATTGAGGCCACCTCGTCAAATGATCTTAGCTTCTCCTGCAGCATGCATTTGCTGTCTTTAAGACAGCTTGCAATGACTTTACTGCGGCTTTTAGATACAAGATAAGCACTGCCTTTTTCCATCTCATCGGCAAGTGCATGCGAGGCGGTCAGAATTTTAATTGAATCGCTGTTAAGCTTTGATACACGCTCCCAGCTTTGCTTATGGCTCATGACCATATCGCTTCTTAAAAGCTCATTGGTCTTTAACTGTTCATTGAGTTTGGCTATCTGATTGCTGTTATCATGAGCCCACTGCGCAAAGGTGGCTGCTTTAAATTCCATAACCTGGGCATCATTATTGCCCTTGCTGTAAGCTGTGTTAAAAGGCAGCTGCCCCATAAAGACAAATACACAAAAAGCCCACAGGCTTAAAAAACGGTATAGCATCAGTAGTTATAATCCTTGTAGCTGTTATCAAAATAAATATCACTAGTAAGTGTCAGGTTGAATGGATAGCCGCTGCCTACCTCAAGGGTTGGGGCAATGGCCATATTCTGTCTTATACTTTCAGACAAGGCAGCACCCAGGCTCTGAGTTAAAGCCTCATACAGGGCAGAGGAGCCTGTCACACGTCCGTTGTCATCATACTCACGTCCTCCTGCTATGCTTACAGAGGCACTTATGGTGCCAAGCAGGGCTGAGTAGGTTAAAAGGCGCATAAGATGGGTATTAACATCAGCCTCAAGTCCTGCCATTCCATCATTGCCAGAGACAGGCATGGCACCTAAATCAAGGGCTCTGCCATCTGGAAAGACAAGGCGGTTGAAGCCTAACATCACCCTCTCAGCTCCCATGGCAGGTGAGGCATTGTACTGTCCTATAAGCTTGGAGCCGCGCGGAATTAAAAGATAGCGTCCTGTAGGCGTATCATAGACATTGCGTGTTATCTGCGCACTTACCTGTCCTGGCAATGAGGAGTTTATACCAGTAAGCAAGATGGCAGGCAGTACTGCTCCCTGTCTTAAAAGATAAGGGGTGCTTACAGTCTGCACCTTGTGTTTAAGGGTATAGTTATTATGCTCAAGTACCTTATAGCCATCAAGAGTACTTATGGCCTTGTTTTTATCCTCAGACAGGATAGGGCCTGATGATGGATAAGTACTCTGATGTACAGCGCCGCCTGAAAGAGATCCTGCAGATACAGCTGTATTTGCAGCATTTACAGGATAGACAGCACAGGCCCTGTCATTGACAGCAGCAAGTCCACCACTCTGTCCTATATTAAGACGCGAGGAGCTTTTAACTGCATCATTAAAGGCACTGATGCGCTTATCATACAAAGACTGCGTATCCTGTGACATACTCCTGCGCAGGCTTTGATCCTCTACCCCACTGTCATAGACATAGGTATTTATGTCAGTATCAATCTTATTTTGTGACAGAGAGTCATTAAGCTGTGACAGATTTTCTTTGTAGTTTGTATCAAGCTCATCTAAAAGCACATTGCTTTGCAGCTTGTGTGACTCTAAAGTTTCATTAGGATCTGCACTCAAAGAGCTGTTTTGTAAAAATAAATCAGAGCCTAAAAGCTTTTGCTCAAAGCTCTCAAGGGCATCCTTATCTTTTTTTTCATCATCCTTTAGATAATAAGAGCTGACACCAGAGTTTCTTTTTAAGGTCTCAAGCAGGGGATTGGCCATATTCATGCTGCTTTTTTGAACATCTGATGTCTTTTGAGGCTCTTTAGTCAAAGATCTTGTGTGCACAATAAAAATGGCATAGACAGAGAGCAGCACAAAAAGCATGATGATAATGGCAATAATCAGCCTGATGCGCTTTTTATCATACAGCATTAAACTCATGCCATTTCCCCGTCATGACCTGTGGCATCAAAATTAAAGGCAGAGAGGGCAAAGGTCTGATGGGCATTCTTGCCATAGAGTCGGTTTATACTGCCATATGGGGTTTCAATGAGCATAAAAAGCTCGGTTTTGCTGTCATTCTCCTTAAAGGTGATAAAGGCGCTGCTGCTGTCATCACTCTCATAGGGACTTACTCTTACATTGTATTTTTGCAGCAGGGCTCGGTAGATAAAGCCTTTGCTGTCTGTATCATCAATGACATAGTCAAGTGAGCCAAGATTGTCTGTAGTGCGGATAAATGTGGCCGCATCTTTTAAAATAAGATCATAATCAAAGCTTAAACAATAGCCCTGTGTTCCATCAAAGAGCATAAAGTTAGCATTGTGCAGCGCTGCGGCTGTTTCTGCAGTCTCCTTGCTGTTATCAAGAACTGAGCAAGAGCATAAAAGAGCGCTGTTAAGGCCTACAAGCGCCAGAGTCTTTAAATATTTAAGCATTTTCTATCCTTTGTTGATAATGTCTACCTGAAGATTGCTGCCATAGTCATTTAGCATCAATCTTGCTTTGTTGAAAATTCCATCGACTACATAGGTTGAGCCTACAAGACGATAATTGATAACAGAGGAGCTGTCTTTTTGAAACATTCTGCCCTCCTGTATTAAAACCAGGGCCGGAGCGCCTTTTTGTAAAGTGCGTCTGTCCATTTCTATAAAGGTCTGTACATTGTCATGATAGACCTCAAGCGGCATGATCTCCTCATCACCCTCAAGCTCGAAGGTGTAGTTGCGCCTGTGCCTGGCCACTTTTTTAACCGAGGCTGCAGGGAAAGGGCGCGATACAGCATCGGCACCAGATGGCATGCGCGATAGGGCCGGGGCTTTAAAGTTAAGCGAGCTTAACTGCTGCTGCGGGTAGATAAAGACAACAGATGGCATAAAATCATCTAGCGTTGATTTTAAGTTTAAATTGTAGGTACGCCTGTCTGTGGCCACTATCATGGAGGTAAACAGATCAGTATCAAGGGGCTTTACAATAAGATGACTGACCTGTCCCTGAGGCGAGCCTGAGATAGCTGAATCTACAGACCATCTTGCCGCATCACCAATCTGCACTGAATTTATAACCTCGCCCGGTTCAAAGGCAATATCGGTCAGATGCAGTATGGCACAGACAATAGAGGGCTGACTTGAGCCGTAGCTGAAGACTACCTGACCTGGTCTTGAGGCTGAGCCGTTAAGGCCCAGGCCATCAACACCGCGTCTGTCTCTGTCCTTTAGCTGCTGCAGAGTCTCATAGTCGCTGTCATTTAAAAAACTGCCGCCGTTTGGGTTTTGCGCATAGCTGTCATAGGCGCTGTCGGCATGTACCTGTGCGCTGCTAACTGCAAGTAAAATTGGCACAATATATTTAATATCTTGTCTGCGGTGTGGCAATAATTTCACTTACACTGTACTCCTTAATAAAAATACCTAAAGGATTTAACAGCATGCCCTCTGTGGAGATGACGCTGTCAAGATCTATTTCATACACTAAAAGCGCCCGCATGGTTCTGTCTTTAACCGCCCCGCTGTCAAGTGAGGTTGTAGTCTCGACAAAATCTATCTGCGCACTGCCATTTGAGCCATAGAGCACATTGACTATAGCCACAGATCGCCTCTGACTTTCAGACAGCTGCAGCGGATTGTTTTTTATAAAATAGTCATTAAGCTCATTTATGATGTTTTTATCCTTTAAATAGGCATAGCTTTTAATTACAGACTGACTCTGCACATCCTGATCGCTGCTGATAAGACGCACATTTTTTATAAAAGAGCACAGCTCGGTGACAATGGCAGCCTTGGGTATGGCTTCAGCCTTTTGCAGCCTGTCACTGGCAAGTACCACTCCATGACTGTCAACGCCTATAACATAAGGCACAATGCTTTTGTGCGTATAGATATACAGGCAGGTGGCAAAGGCAATAAGCGCAAGTGACAGACTTAAAAGACATATAACAGTTATAAAAACCTGATGCTTTAGCGTCTTATGCGCCTGATTTATAGCTAAAAGTCCCTGATATTCATGCAAGATGTTCATAAAAGGCATTTCCAAAAATTGCATAGCATCTGTCAACCTCATCCACAGCCGCAGCCCCGCTTACAGACAGAAGCTTAAGCTCGCTGTCTGTAAGATTGAGCTCTATCAGGGCTTTGTTTGAGTTTTTGACAAAATAATAGTGTTTTTTATTTACAGCCCTGGCTATGGTTTTAATGTCATTGTCATTAAGACCCATATCCTCATAGGCTTTAATACTGTATCTGCTCTCACCAAGAGCAGGATTTGGCAGATAGATGCGTGTCTTGATGCAGTCTAAAAAGATGCGCGAGATGGAGCTTGACATCAGATCATCTACACTTTGTGTGGCAAGAATGACAAAGATATTATCCTTGCGCAGAGTCTTGAGCCAGGAGACAAGCTGCTTTGCAAAAAGCTCATCTTTTAGCACCAGCCACGCCTCATCAATGACAATGGCCTTGGGCTTTTTATCCTTGACTCTCATTCTTTCAACAAGATTGAACAAATGGCGTAAAATGGCACCGGCTGAGATATCCGATCTTTCAAACAGACCCTCAAGCTCCACAGTTGTGACCTTATTGTCAAGACACAGATCATCACAGCCATCAAGAGGCGAGACAAAACCGCTTACTGACAGATAAGGCTGCATGGCCTCAAGCAGCTGTCTTTTATTAAGATAGGAGCAAAAGGCTGTAAGCGTGCGCTCATAATGCGGCAGCTGTGCTGTAAGATTTAAAGCTGTATCTATATCATCTCTGTACTCTTTTAAAAACTCCATACCTGTAAGGCGCAGCAGATATTCAATATAATCGCGCGCCAGAGCCATATCCTCGGTACTGTCTAAATGATAAAGAGGGCACAGCTGTGCATCTTTTGACTTAAGCTCAAGATGGCTGCCGCCAAGGGCCCTGGTCAGAGCATAAAAGGAATAGCCTTTTTCAAAGATAACAACAGATATATCCTCATAGCGCAGCAGATTTAAGATAAGATGGCCCAAAAGCACTGATTTGCCAGATCCAGGCGGGCCAATGACCAGGGTATTGGCCAGATCCTTATCATGCAGATTTAAATAAAAGGCCTGTTTTTTATCACTTATGGCCTGACACAGAGGGGATAACATACCTGGCAGAGTATTTGGCGATACACTCTCTCCTGTATACTCAGTGTACAGCGGTATAAGATCACAAAGCACAGTGGATGAGATAATAGGGCGCCTTAGATTTTCAAACATATGCCCAGGCAGTGAGCCTAAAAAGGCCTCCATGGCATTGACGCTCTCAGCACGGCCCTTAAAGCCTATGGCATCCAGGGTTTTAAAGATAAGCATCTTTTTATCATCAAGGCGCTTGGCATCTGTATCTCTTATAATAAGATTAAGACACATGGAGCCAAAGCACGAGAGCCCCTTGTCAAGCTGGGCTTTTGCCTCATCAATCTCCTCTATACTGTCACTGGCATGACGGTTTTCCCTGTAGCTGTGTGTATCGGTAAGCTGGGCAAAAAAGCCTTTTGACTTTTGTGACCACATACGTCTGTATTTTTCAAGATACAGAGCGGATATGACAGAGTCAAAGGCCATATACCTAAGGTTAAGACGCAGAGCAAAGGGCAGCGAGCCAAGAGTGTCGGCCATGGCAAAAAAGCTCTCATAGGGCAGACCTTCAATGGCTATGACAGCCACTCTCTCACCTTCAATTTCAATATGATCATCAACCTTTACATCAAAGGGGGATAAGGTCAGATCAAGAAAGTCAGACTGTGCGCAGCTAAGATGCACATTCCTGTCATAGATGCATTTGAAAATAAAATCTACAGCCTCATGACCTGTAAAAGACTCATTTTCAATAAGGCTAAGCGCTCTTACTTTGGCAAAATGCTCAAGGGTGCGTGTCAGGGTGGATAAAGTGGCTCTGAAAGATTCAAGCTCTCCTTGCAGCGACACCTCTTTTTTACCCTTTAGCACATTGCCATCAAAGCCCCGGCCTTTTTTGCTTATGCCTATGTAAAAACTGTTTTTAAAGACACCATCGGACAGGAGCTTTTCATGGCGCCTGGCATCTAGCATACGGGCAAAGTCATTGCTGCCTTTAAACAAAGGCTTATAGTCTGTATCTTTGTCGCGCAGCAGATCAAAGTGCAGACACAAAGAGCCATCAAGTCTGTGCACCATGCTCTGTAAAAGCCTGACACATTCATTGACTCTGTCATCTGCAGCATGGCTCAGATCATCTGCCTCTATGGCAAAAATACTCAAAAGAGCGCCGTTTTTGAGCACAATAACGTTGTTATCTGCTATAAAGGCATAATCTAGAAGATCGCAAAAGGCAGGACTTGTATCAGTGCCCTTTTTAAAATAGCGTGCCCTGTATACTGTAATCAAGGCGGCAACTGCTGTTAAAAGCGCAACAGCTAAAGACAGGGCGATAATAATATCACTCATTTTCTAAAACCGCCTTTATCAAACATAAGGCCCTGAGCTCTGTAGTGCGAGCTGTAGCGCAGCGATCTTATATACACTTTGCGCAAGAGCAGATCATTGCGCGCCATGGTGTATAAAAGTCCATAGCACAGTGCAAAGAGCACAAGACTTATTAAGGTGACAGAGATGCTAAGGGCAATCATATTTATGGCAATTAAAATAAGCAGCATAAACATGGTAAGTTCACGATCTGTACCTAAAAACTTCTGATGCTCAAGCAAAGCCTGTACGCTTTTATGGCGCTTTATCATAAATCAGATCACAGCTCCGTTGAAAAAGTTGGTTAAAAGGGAGTTGGCGCCGATTAAAAAGGTCATAACCAGTACAATGTAGATTAAAGAGCGCATAAAGCGTGTAATCTCGCCGCCGGCAAAAATTAAGGTAGCGCCAGAGCAGACAATGCCTATTAAAGCCACAGATGAGGCTACAGGGCCTGTCAGGCTTTTTTGCAGTGTAATAAGCCATGACTCATAGGGCAGATATGACTGTCCTGAGCTTGCCTGAGAGGCCAGGGCAGTATTTAATGCGGCATACATAAAGGTTATAAGGGCACAAAGCTTTAGCATATATATTTCTCCTTAAACTATGCTGTGGTAGATAAAACGGCCGTTGTCATAGCCTGTGACACAGGCAATATCTGCTATATGACGTACGGGTCTGGTTTTTAAAATGACAATAAGATCAAGAGCCTGGGTTAAAAACGGCTCTATAAGACGCGGGGCGCTTTTGTGGCGCGAGATTAAAAGTACCAGGCGCATTAAAGCCTGCTCAATGGAGCCTGCATGCAGTGTGCACAGTCCGCCGCTGTGACCTGTGGACAGAGCATCAATCAGATCAAGGGCCTCAGCGCCGCGCACCTCGCCTACAATAATTCTGTCAGGTCTTAACCTTAAGGCCTGACGCACCAGTGCTGACATATCGCTTGCATCATTGGCATAAAGACAGATGTGATTGTCACAGGATAATGTAAGCTCGGGAGTATCCTCCAAAAGTAGCAGACGATCATAGGGGGCAATGGTTAAAAGCTCATTGAGCATGGCATTGACCAGTGTGGTCTTGCCAGAGCTGGTCTCGCCGCAGATAATAACTGAGCGCCTGTCACTCAATGCCTTGCATAAAATCTCAAGCTGCCTGTCAGTCAACATGCCATTATCCTTTAACATCTCAATGGATAAAGACAGTGAGCCATGCTTTCTTATGCTAAAGCAAGGAGCTTTTACCAAAGGCGGAAGCACACCTTCAAAGCGGGCATTGTAAAAGGGCATATGGCCTGAGACTATGGCATTTTGGGCATTTATCTCTGTATTAAAGAATGTGGCCATGGTTCTTATAATGCTCTGAGAGCGCAGAGCATCTAAGGACATAGCCTTGTGCATGCCACAGCCACGCGCCTCTATAAATACGCTGCCATCGGCATTTAGCATAATCTCCTCAATATTCTCATCTTCAAGAATTGAGCACAGATCATCGCCAAGGCGCGACTTTAAAAAACTCTCACCTAAATTTTTAATATCACTCATAGCTACCTCAAAAAGTATGAGTGAGTATAGAGATTTAACTTTTTATGACTGCAAAGGCAGGTGAACTTTGAGGGGAAAATTTAAAAAAGTCAGGATAAAGGACTGATATTGTGAGTTTTTTTAATATTTATATTTTTAAAACAGATATGGCCTCAAGCCTTAGATATATGCTTTTTGGTGCTAGAGCCTGGTGTGAAAAAAAAAGACTGTCTTGTGACAGCCTTTTTGAGATTTTAACATGAAATATTATTGAGCTGCGGCTTTTTGCTCAGCCTTTTTCTGCAGTCTCTGTGCTCTCTTGCATACTGCTGCTGTAAAGAGCACGTCGGTAAAGCTGTTGAGGGCAGTTTCTGTTGAGTCCTGCAGCACACCGATAATAAAGCCAATACCTACAATCTGCATGGCTACATCATTGCCAATACCAAAGATGGAGCAGGCAAGAGGAATAAGCATTAATGAGCCGCCGGCTACACCTGAGGCACCACAGGCACACAGTACAGCTGAGATGGACATTAAAAGAGCAGAGAAGAAGTCAACCTCAATACCTAGGGTGTGTACAGCTGCCATGGTCATGATAACTATGGTTACAGCAGCACCTGACATATTGATGGTGGCACCTAATGGAATAGAGATGGTATAGGTTTCACGTGGCAGATTGAGTTTTTCACATAAGGCCAGATTTACAGGCAGATTGGCTGCAGATGATCTGGTAAAGAAGGCTGTTACGCCTGATCTTGCAACGCAGGTGAAAATAAGCGGATATGGATTTTCACGTGTCATGTAATAGACAATGCCGGCATTTAGCACAAAGCCAATGAGCAGCATGGAGCCTATGAGTACTAAAAGTACGTGTACATAGTTTAAAAGATTGGCAAAGCCGCCTTCCTGTGTCACTGATGAGTAGACAAGACCCATAACACCAAGTGGGGCAAAGCGGATGATGATACGTACCACACCAGCTACGCTCTGTGTTAAATCCTCAAGTACCTTTTTGGTATTGTCATGAGCTGTTCTGAACATTAGACCTAAAGCAATAGCCCAGAATAAAATGGCAATATAGTTGCCGTTCATAAGAGCGGTGACTGGATTGTCAATTGCCTGATTTACAAAGTTGGTTAAAACCTCGGCAATACCCTGTGGCGGACTTAAGTCATCAGCGGCACTGGCAAGCTCTGAGAAGGTGCTTGGGAAGATATAGCTCATGGACAGGGCCAGGGTAGAGGCCAGCACCATGGAGATAAAATAGACAACCACAATAGGGCGCATATTGCTCTGTGTGCCCTTTTCATGACGGGCAATGGCTGCTGCTACAAGCACAAAAACCAAAATAGGGGCAACCGATTTGAGAGCCTTTACAAATAAAGATCCCATAGTTGGAAGAACAGTGTGATCGTTTGGATAGATGGCTCCTATGATGACACCGATGATAAGACCTGCAAGGATCTGCATAATAAACGGCACCTTGTTGAGGGTGCTGGCTAAAAGTGCCTGCGGATTTCTTGATTCTGACATAGTAAAACTCTTTATCTGCAAAAATAAAAATCAGACTAATTATACATATATGTATAGGTATAACCTAACTATGCATTAAAATGGTGCAAGATTAGAAGGTTTAACAGAATATTCCTTGATTTTGTTCAAAAATGATTAAGGCAAAGTGTGATGTCAGATGGGTTTTATGTAGACTGCATTAGATAAAAATCATACTTATTGCAAAAGATTTTTTTGTATGTGCCGCTTAAATATCACCACATTCCTTTATCTGTATAAAATGCAGATACTGCACTATTTATCAAAGTACATGCACTTTTTTAATTTATAGATCTTAAAGTCTATAGTGCTTTTGTAATACAGAATGCACTGTCAGCTGCGGGCATGGCAGTGTGTAAGATGGCCTTGGGAGAAAAAGCAAGCATGTTTTCTGGTGGCCGATGCATGCATTATTTTGATGCATAACATGATACAAAGCTTACGTATATGGCCTTAATGCTGTTATATTTTGGTGATACGTTTTATCATTAAGTCTGTTTTTGCTATAATTGTGAAGCTAAATTGTACAGACACAGGATTTGTATATGTCAGAAAATATTGATACCTCACAGCAGAGCGCCTTAAACCGCTTTTTAAACTTTATTGAAAGAGCAGGCAATAAACTTCCGCACATTACCATGCTCTTTATCTATGCCCTTATCATTGCGCTTATTCTTTCTTTTGCCCTGTCATATATCAACTTTGATTATGTGCATCCAAAAACCGGAGAGAAGATTGCCATTTTAAATATGCTGGCCCCTGGCAATATTATTGATCTTATGGTCAAGTCAGTGTCAAACTTCATGGCCTTCCCGCCTCTTGGCATTACCATTGTGGCTACACTGGGTATTGGTATTGCAGAGGGCTCTGGTTTTATCAATGTGCTTTTAAAGAAGCTTTTGAGCATTACCCCAAGAAAATATCTGACCCCGGCAGTTATTACAGTGGCTGTATTCTGCCATTTAGCCTCAGACAGTGTGTATGTAGTGCTTATGCCGGTTTCAGCTTTAATGTTCTATGCCTGTGGCCGTCATCCTTTAGCCGGCATTGCCTGCTCCTTTGCAGGTCTTGCAGGCGGCTTTACAGCAAGCTTCACTCCATCAATTATCGATCCTGTAATGCAGGGTTTTACACAGGCTGCAGCCCACACCATTGATCCTGCCTATCAGGTCAATGTACTGTGTAATTACTTCTTTGCCCTAGGCGGCACCATCTTTGTTATTCTCTCATGCTGGTATGTAACAGATAGGATTGTAGAGCCAAGACTTAATCAGACCATGCCTGTTGACAATGACATCAAGGATGATCCTGAGCTTGCCATTCATGATCTGCACGAGCATGAGAAAAAGGCCTTTAGCAAGGCTGTCTGGGCCGAGTTTGCTCTTTTAGCTCTGATCTTTGCCATCTGTTATCCAGAGTCATCCATCATGCGCGCCCCTGATGGCTCTTTAACCTCACCTCAGTCTCCTGTCATGCAGGGTCTGGTGCCAATTCTGTTTTTAGTCTTTTCAACACCTGGTCTTGTCTACGGTATTGCCTCAGGCTCATTCAAGAGCACCACTGATGTGATTAAGGCAATGGAAAATGTAATGCGCATGCTGCTGTCCTTTATTGTGTTCTGTTTCTTTGCAGCACAGTTTTTATATGTCTTTGGACAGTCAAATATAGGTGCACTGCTTGCCATCTCTGGAGCTGAGTTCCTGCGCGATCTGGGTATGCCATCTGGTATTACCCTCTTTGGTATTATTTTGCTCACAGGTATGCTTAATATTCTTATTACCTCAGCTACCTCAAAGTGGGCTATTCTCTCCACCATTTTCGTGCCTATGCTTATGATGCTTGGCATCTCACCTGAGCTTACACAGGCTGCCTTCCGCGTCTCTGACAGCTCGGTTAACGTATCAACACCGCTCTTCCCATTCTATCCGCTGCTTATTATGTACTGTCAGCGTTATGCCAAGAATGCAGGTGTGGGAACACTGTGCTCGATGATGATTCCATATACAGTGGCTCTTATGATAGTACTTACAGCTGTGCTCTATGCCTTCTGGATGCTTGAGATTCCACTGGGCTTTGACAGTGGCTATACCTACGACAAGCCATTGCCATAGAGTTTTGACAATAAAAAAATGCAGGTCACAGGATCTGCATTTTTTTTGGCGGTGTGTTATAAAAAATTTTTAATCCAGATCTCTTATGTCAGAGAGATTTCTGTACTTAAGCGGACTGACGTTCAAAGCCCTTTTAAAGAAGGTCACAAAGTTTGAGGCATTGGTAAAGCCAAGTGACATGGCAATATCCTCAATCTTCATATCAGTGTTTTTAATTAAAAGCTTGGCCTTTTTTATCTTCTGATAATGCACATAGGTGGCAACTGACATATCAAGATGTTTTTTAAACAGATCCTGCAGATAGTCAGCTGAAATATTTAAATGTGCTGCAATATCATTGACGCGTATGCGCTCGGTAAGATTTTTGTCAATATAGACTATGGCCTTTTTGATTCTTTCATCTGAAGGCAGACTGTTGGTGTGTTTAAAGTTTTTAACCTCACGGGCAAAGGTCAGTGCCGCCTCATTGTATATGGCTGTGACCTCTTCTGCCGATCGGGCCTTTTCAATTCGCAGTATAAAGGCATCGCCAACTGAGTATATATGCTCAGAGCTAAGACCGCAGTCAATAACCTCGCGTGAGATTATAGTTATATCCACAATGGCCAGATTTTTAATATTGCGCAGTTCATTGAGCGCAATCTTGCCGCGCACACCTGCAAAAGGGGCATGGATAATATCAAGAATATGCTCATCATCGCCTCTGGCTATGGCCTTTTTAATATTGATCTCATACTCATGTGAATTGTGCGGTTCATTGATGCCTATATGATAGTGCATGACAGCAGACAGGCTTTCATTTAGCTTGCTGCTGTTGCTGCTGTTGCCAGGCACCTTGATATAAGGTTCTGCATTTAAATTATGCCCATAGAGCAAAAAGGAGATCATAGAGGCAATAAGCTTGGTGCTGCGCAATGTATGCTGCACAATGGCATCTGAGAGCACATTGTGGCGCAGTGTATAATCCTTAAGCTCAGTGGCGCTTACATAATTGACTGTAAGCGGACCTGAGACAAGATATTGTCTGCAGCCCGTGTCATTGTTATCACTCTGTGTATCCTTACCTGACAGGGCAAAGATTAAAAAGAAAATATGCTCGCTGTCATAATAGACAGAGAACTTATTATGCCGCATGGCAAAATCTTTAATGCACTTTTTAAGATCTGGCGATGAGACTAGAGGATTGCAGTTATTATCAATGCCAAGCAGCTCTGTATAGTTTTCATCTTCATCAAGTATACAGGCCGGGGCCTTTAAAAGAGAGAGCGAGTGAATGACAAGCTCTTTTATATCTTCTTTTTTAAAAACTCTGTCATGGAGCTGCATGGCGTGAGCCTCTTAAGGTTATAAAGGAGAGCAGGGCCATGACAAGACAGAGCAGGGCTACAAAGACAAACATGGTTGAAAGTGATGTCAGTGTGGCAATGGCACCTAGAATTCCAGGTCCTAAAAGCAGACCTGAATAGCCAAGCGTGCCTACAAAGGCAATAGCTTTGCCCTGATGTACAGCGTCAGTTTTAGCTGCAAGCGAGAACATTACAGGCACAATATTGGCAAGTGACAGACCTGCAATGAAAAAGCTTATAAGCATAAGATAAGGATCTTGGGTTGAGGCTATGGTAAACAAAGCTGCGGCACCTGTGACAGATCCTATGGTTAAAAGACGCAGCTCGCCTGTCTTTTGTACAAGGGAGTCGCCAAAAAAGCGCATGAGGGTAATGGCCCCTTCAAAGGCAAGATAGCCAAGGGTGGCAAGCTCAATGGCCACAGAGCCCTTTTCAATAAGATA
This sequence comes from Anaerobiospirillum thomasii, assembly GCF_900445255.1. Lineage (NCBI taxonomy): Bacteria > Pseudomonadati > Pseudomonadota > Gammaproteobacteria > Aeromonadales > Succinivibrionaceae > Anaerobiospirillum > Anaerobiospirillum thomasii. The sequence goes on along the minus strand of NZ_UAPU01000007.1, from coordinate 315,100 downwards.
GACACCAGACCAGTCATAGACCATGCCCTCTGTAAGATACATAATAAGAGCGATGATACCTAAGATAACAAGTATATAGCTTACTTTAAATTTAGAGGATGATGAGGCTGAGCTGTCTTTTTCATCAGTGTACTCGCCTTTAGTATCAATAAGGCGCGGATAAAGGGCCAGGGTTAGAATTATACCAAAGATGCTTAGCATCAGGGCTACAGAGAAGGTATGCAGCGAGGCATATAAAAGCAGGGTGAAAAACACGGCGGCAAAAATGCAGCCTAAGGTGAAAAATCCGTGAAAGCGTGACATAAGATGTTTGCCAGAGAGCTTTTCTAAAAGAGCTGCATGAATATTGTTGGCAACATCAAGCACACCAAGTGACATACCCCAGATCAGGGCCGAGGCATAGGCAAGAGGCAGTGTTATAGACTCAAGGGTTAAAAGCAGCATACTGCCATAAAGGGTGGCAAGCGAGAGTAGTATGACTTTTTTGACACCTGTTTTTGAGACTATATAGCCTGTCAGAGGCATACCTATAACTGCGCCCAGGCCAAAACATAAAATGATGCTGGCATAATGCATCTCATTTAAATCAAGACGCATTTTGACATAGGGCACCACGGAGGCCCATGGTGCAGTTGACAGACCGGCAGCAAAAAAGGCCAGAATGGTAGCCATTTTTGCATTTAGATACTGATCTTTTGTTATAGAGCTTTTATCACTTTTCCAGTGTGAGAAAAATGACAAAGCTCTTAGTGACAGATTGTAGATTTTTTCCTTTAACATCTTACATGCTTATAGTCTTTAAGAAATGATCCTTTACAGCTTTGACATCTACATAAAGGGCAAGATTATGCTCGCACAGGCCCTCAAAGTTTGGATCGCTTACTTTCATGGAAGAGAGCGGCATCATGGTCTGACCAAAGTTGATACCAGAGGTAGCTACACGCACAGGGCTTCTTTTTATGGTAAAGAAGTCTTTATTATAAAGGTAGGACAGGGTCAGGGCATCGTGTATGGCCATGCCGTAAAAACCCTCTTCCTTTTGAGAAAAATCAAGGTAGAACTTTGAGATATCAATTAAAAACTGATTATGTGTAGACTCAATCTCATCACCGTTGACTAAAACCTCATAGGTTACATCAAGAGGAATTACAGTGATATTAAGATTGGAGCGAAACACCATGTCGGCAGCATGTGGATCTTTGTAGATATTAAATTCAGCAAACTGACTCATATTGCCGGTGTGGCCGTTGGTTCCAAAGGCACCGCCCATGATTACAAGCTCTTTGACATAGTCTGCAAGATCAGGCTCTAGCATAAGTGCCATAGCTATATTGGTAAGAGGGCCAATGGCCACTAAAGTTATCTCACCTTTGTGTTTTTTGACTGTATCTAAAATAAAGCTTATGGCATCAGGTGCGTTATCATCAAATGGATTGTCATACACCTGACCCATGCCGTCTGCACCATGCACCTCAAAAATAGGCGGGGTATTGTCTATGGCAAGAGCTCTTTGTGCTCCCTTATAGACAGGTATGGACAGATGGTTCTTTGCATTAAAGAGTTTGGCATTTTTAGTGGCCATATTGGCAGTTACGTTGCCGTTGACGGTGGTTATGCCTATAACATCAAAGAGTTTTGAGGCAAAATATATAGCAAAGGCATCATCAATACCAATATCTGTATCAATTATAATTTTACGCATAACAACCTCGAGCTTAAATAAAATATACATATGCTAGCATAAGCAAAATTCATAAAAATTATTATGATTTTGAGGATAGAATTATAATAATAAATTAAAAATTATAAAATTAAGGCCTGGCTCAAATTATTCACATAAAAAATATGCATATAGACCGGCTTTTAGTGATGAGGATCAAAAATACACTCTCTATTTCCGTAACATCAATAAAAATCCGTCAAATGTATAATTTTTATATATTAAAGTTTATATCATTAAGCTATATATACTTAGTGAGGGTTGAACTATGTTGCAGAAAAATATGCTTAAATTTGCACTGTTATCGGCATCCTTCCTGCTCGTTACAGGTTATGCCATAACTTACTGTATTCCAGACTATCAGAAACTCTTTGTAGGCTATTCAGATGCCGCCATTGAGTTTTTAGTTACCATCTCGGCTTTAGCTGTAATGGTGGTAATGTTTATCTCTGATTTTGTATCAAGACTTATTGGCAAGAAAAATACTGTGCTTTTAGGTCTTGTGGTTGTGACTGCCTCATCTTTTATGTCAGCTATGGTGACTAGTTATGAGATGATGTTTGTCTCACGTCTTATCTTTGGTGTAGGTCTTGGTCTTATCAATGCCCTGGCCATCTCCATGATTGATGATTTCTTTACCGGCAATGAATGTGCCACCATGATGGGTCTTAGAAATGCTGTAGAGGGCTTTGGACAGACTGCACTTGTGGCCATTGCAGGCTTTGTTTATGAAAGCTATGGCTATGCCTATGTGCCATATGTTTATCTAAGCGCTGTGCCAATCTTCCTGATCTTTATGCTCTTTGTGCCATCTGATGACAAGACAGTTACAGCAAAGAGTGAGACAAAGGTAGAGAGTGCTGTCACAGGCGCATCTGGCGGCAAAACCTTTATTCCTTTGAATGCGCTGCCTCACTGTCTTATTCTTCTCTTTACTGTGCTTGTATCCGTAGGCTTTTTTATCAAGATCCACCCATTGCTGCAGCTTAATAATCTTGATGAGTCACATGCCTCATCACTTATGACAGCAATTTCCTTCTGTACCATGGCAGGCGGCTGTATCTTTGGTATTATCTATAAAAAGATTAAATACTTCTCACTGCTTGCAGCGTTGCTTTTAACCGGTCTGTCATGCCTGATTCTGGTTATGGCCAGCAATGTGACAGTGTTCTATCTTGCCTGCTGCATCAATGGCCTGGCCTATCCTCTTATTATCTCCTATATCTTTAATATGATAGGATCGCTCTCAAAGCGCACCTCCAACATTCTTGTAACCTCATGGATGTTAATTGGCTGTAACGTAGGTGCCTTTGCAGCTCCTGCAGGCTTTGTGCTTATTAGCACCATCTCTGGCAATCAAAGCACTGAGTTTGCATTTTTATGCTTTGGTGTAATCTTCCTTGTGATACTGGCTTTAAGTATAGTCTTTAAAAAGCACTTTATCATTGAGCAGGAGATGAGCGTCTAAAGAGGCTGACTTCTAATCTGACTGACAGGCAGAGATATGTTCATACCCTAAAAGGTAAGCAGATCTCTGCCTTTTTGTTATAATTGATATACTTTAAATAAAATATGTTAAAGGCAATGTTAAGGATACAAACATGGATTTAGAGCAAAGATTAGTTGATAATTTCATACGCTATGTAAAAACCCCATCACAGTCAGATGCATCTGTTAAAACTGTACCTTCAACTCAAGGTCAGATGGACATGGCTTTAATTTTAAAAAAAGAGCTTGAGGATCTTGGCTTTGAAAATATTGTGCTTGATGAGCATGCCATTTTAACAGCAGTGCTCAAGGGCAACTGTGAAGGTGACACCATAGGTTTTGTCTCCCATCTTGATACTGTGGATGTCTCCTTAAGCCCTGAGGTCAAACCTCAGATTTTAAAATTTACCGGTGAGGATGTGCTTTTAAACAAGGATCTTGATATCAAGATTTCAGTTGCACAGCATCCTGAGCTTAATCATTATAAGGATATGGATATTATCTTCACCGACGGCACCTCAGTGCTTGGTGCTGACAACAAGGCAGCCATGGCCAATATCATGACAGCCTTTGAGTATATTATTAAAAACAATCTGCCCCATGGCGATCTGCATGTGGCCTTTGTTCCTGATGAGGAAACCGGTCTTAAAGGCTCCAAGCTTTTAACCAGGGAGAGATTCAATGTTGATTATGCCTATACCATTGACAGCTGTCGCTTAGGCGAGATTGTCTATGAGACCTTCAATGCAGGTGCCGCAAGCCTTAAAATCAAGGGTGTGAGCGCCCACCCAATGTCTGCCAAGGGTGTTTTAGTCAATCCTCTGCTTGTAGCTCATGATTTTATGAATATGTTTGACAGAGAGCAGACACCTGAGTTTACCGATAAAAAGGATGGCTACTGGTGGTTTGTAGGCTGCAAGTCAGATCCTCTGTACTGCACACTTGATATGCATATACGTGATTTTGACAAGGACAATTATAAAAGACGTAAAGATTATATAAAAGAGTGTGTACAGACTCTAAAGCTTATGCATCCAAAGGCTCAGATTGAACTTGAGATGGAGGATATATATGCCAATATTGCCAATAATGTCAGCAGAGATGACAAGCCTGTAGCTATGCTCTATGAGGCAGCAGATGATCTTGGCATCAAGCCTATAACCATAGCCATGCGCGGCGGCACCGACGGTTCGGCCTTATCACCTGCCGGTATTGTCACCCCAAATTATTTTACAGGTGCGCATAATTTCCACTCATACTGTGAATTTCTGCCAATACCTTCATTTGTAAAATCACTTAAGATGACATTAAGACTGATTGAAAAGGCCTGCGGCCGCTAGGAGCTCACAGCTTCTAAACTTATAAAAAAGCAGGGTATAAACCCTGCTTTTTACCATCTTATACAGGCTGTTTATAATTTTTTTAGTATCATTGTCTGTATCTGTAAGTTAAAAAGGCTCATATAAGTGAGCCTTTGTCTGTATCAGGCAGCAGGCACAGCTCTAAACAGGAAGGTTAAACCCTGGCAAAAGGTATTGTTGTCTGATTGTACTTAGATGGCAGCATGGCATTCATATCATGGGCATCGGCCTGAGTGATAATAGCCTTTACAATATCACCTGCACGTATGCCTCTTGCATCTTCAATAAAGATCTGACCGTCAATATCTGGTGATTCATACATGGATCTGCCAATGGCCACATGCTCATCGGTCACACTGTCTACTATAATCTCATAGCTTTTGCCAATGCGCTGTTGCAGCTTGGCATAGGAGATCTGCTCCTGCAGCTCCATAAGCCTTGCCACTCTGTCCTGTCTTACATCAAATGGTACAGATGGCTCTATGCTGTTGGCAGCTGCTCCTTCTACATCTGAATAGGCAAAGCAGCCAACTCTGTCAAGCTTAGCCTCCTTTAGAAAATCAAGCAGGAAGTTAAACTGCTCGTCTGTCTCACCAGGAAAGCCTGCAATAAAGGTAGAGCGTATGGCAATATCAGGACAGATCTCTCTCCATCTTTCAATGGTCTTTAAGGTCTTTTCAATATTGCCAGGACGACGCATGGCCTTTAGCACATCAGGGTGGGCATGCTGCAGCGGCACATCAATGTAAGGCACTATTTTTCTGTCGGCCATAAGCTCAACGAGGCTGTCAGCGGCTGCTGACGGATAGACATAGTGCACGCGTATCCAGCGTTTTAGCTCTGAGAGTTTAAGGCACAGATCGTAAATTGAGCTTTTTTCTTTAAGATCTATACCATAGTCAGATGAGTCCTGCGCAATAACTAAAAGCTCTTTAACACCGTTTTTAACCAGATCGGAGCATTCAGCATAGATATGATCGACACTGCGTGAGCGCAGAGGACCGCGCAGTTTAGGAATGATGCAGAATGAGCAGCGGTGGCGGCAGCCCTCTGCCACCTTGACATAGGCATAGTGCGGCGGGGTTAAAAGTATACCTGAAGGATTTACTCTCTGCACAGCATCCTGCGGCGGCTCACCTATGGCCTTTATCACACCGCGCATGACGGAGGCTCGCATGCCAGGTCCATAGACTGCAAGTACATTGGGATAATTTTGTAAAATAAGCTTGTCATTGCTGCCAAGACAGCCCATGACTATAACCTTCTGAGAGTGCTCAAGGGCCACACCTATAGCCTCAAGTGATTCCTTGATGGCAGGGGCAACAAAGCCGCAGGTGTTGACAATAATAAGATCACAGCTGTCATACTCATCCTTTATCTGATAGCCGCGTGCTACAAGCAGTGAGGTCAGGCGCTGTGTGTCTACAAGGTTTTTGGCACAGCCCAAAGAGACAATGCCTATACTTGGAATTTTTTGCATACTTATAAAAGTGGGGTTTTAACAGAAAAAAATGCGGATCGTGATGATCCGCAGGTGCAAATTAATTAAGATTAAGCTTTAAATGCGGCCTCAAGAGGTGGTACAACCTGCTTTTTGCGGCTCATAACGCCAGGCAGCCACATGTTATCGGATAAGGTGGCATTAAGGGCCTTGGTGATAATCTCGCTATTGTCTGAGCATAAAAGAAGCTCTGAACCTTCTTCCATCACATCAGTGATAATGAGCACGGCACTGTGACGACCTTCAGCTTTAACCTTGCCAAGCTCCTCTTTAAGGGCAGCCTTAAGCTCAGGGGTGACAAGTGACAGTGAGGTCAGCTCAAGCTGTCCTATGCCTACCTTGTTACCTGACATGTCAAAGTCTTTAAAGTCTCTGAAAATAAGCTCACGTGGGGTGGCGCCGTCTAAATTGCTCTTGGCCTTGAACATTTCCATACCCAGGGCAATCATGTCATCAATACCGGCAATCTGTGCAAGCTCTGCTGCTGCCTTTTTATCATGCTCGGTGCAGGTTGGGCTCTTAAAGAGTACAGTGTCAGATAAAATGGCACAGAGCATGGCACCTGCCAGGTTCTTGTCAATTGCAACATTGTAGTAATCGTGCATCATTTTAATCAGGGTGTTGGAGCAGCCTACAGGCTGAATCCAGCACTCAACAGGAGCATCTGATGTAACATCACCTAATTTGTGATGATCAATAATGCCCTTTAAGGTGCACTTGGCAAAATCATCAGGGGCCTGGGCCAGATCGGAGTAGTCAACTAAAAATACATCACGGCCTGCAACCTCATGCACCTCCTGTGGTGCCTCAAGATTAAATCTTTTAAGCACAAAGGCAGTTTCAGGAGCAGGCTTGCCCTGAGCTGCGCTCTGTACATCAAAACCGCGGCCTTTATATAAATTGGTGGCGCTTAGTGCTGAAATAATTGAGTCTGTATCCGGATTCTTGTGTCCTAAAACCAGAGCGGTCATGTATATGCCTCTTAAAATAATAAAAAAATGTTAATTGTGTCAGATTTTAACATTTTACGATAAAAAATGACTTTTTTTGGTAAAAAATATTAATGCTTTTTTAGCTTGGGATATAATTACACAATGAAGATAAAAAGCCTTATATTTATTAATCTGATGCAGGCTATGCTTATAGCTCCTGCTCTTGCCGATATAGTAAGTCCCCAGGCCCCGCCAGAGCTTGGTGATACTCTTACTGATTTTAGAACCAAAGAGCAGCTTGAGGAGCGCCATATCATCGAATTTGGCGCTGACAATGCTGTTGATCTTAAAGTTGAAGATCCTCTGCTTACCAAAAGTGATGAGCTTGTGGGTCTTTTACGTATAAGCTCGCCGTATCTTGCAGGGCAGAGCATAACCGTGCCGCAGTATGGTTCAGCTCTGATGCGCTTTTATGATATGTATGGCAATCCATGGGATATTGCCCGTATCGAGCTTGAAAATCAGGGCTATATAGCCAAGGTGACAGCAGCTCCCTCAGAGCTTCTTGTCAACCGTCTGCAGGGTGCTGCCAATACCAAGATGACAGTGCATCTTTCAGGTCTCATGCAGCCTCTTATTTTTAATTTAAATTCACTGTCGCTTTTGAAAAATGACAAGACTTTAAAGGTGGTTTTAAATTCCATCAAGGTAAATTATGTAAGCGACAGAGTCAGACCTTATACTGTAGATAAAGTTGAATTTTCAAAGACCAATCCTTTTGCCCCCAAGGTTGATTATTCAAGTGTGGATTTTAAAAGTGTAAGGGATAATCTGGTGCAGGCATTGAGCGAGCTTAAGTGATGGGCTGTATAAAAAGTCTTTCATGCAGCCTGGCTGTGGCGTTGCTGCTTGTGACAGGGGTGGCGCACTCTGCGCGCATGCAGTGTGATGTAAACGGCAGTCACTGGCGTGATGTTGCCTATTTAAAGGCTCCTATGAAAAGATACTCTCCTTATATTAAATGTATAAGCTGGACTGCCTATCAGTTTGATCTGCCAGAGGAGCTTATCTACTCTATTTTATATGTGGAGCGTGGCTCTGTTAACGGCCAATGCTCATTTAACCGCAACGGTACCAAAGACTGCGGACCTGCGCAGATCAATGATGTGCGCATAGGCGAGTTAAAGCGCTTTAAGCTAAGCCGCGAGGATATAAGACACAAGCCATGCCACAATATCTGGGCTATGGGTTATCTTCTGCGCCGTGAGATTGAAAAGGCAGGTGGTGACATCTGGCGTGGAGTTGGCAATTATCATTATCACTACAGTGTGAACAAAAATATACACAGCCGTTATGTCAAAAGGGTGCAGGATGCCTGGAGCACACTGGTTACAAGCACCAAGGAGTACTGCAGGGAAAATCTCGTGAACAAATAGACTTAAGGTGAATTTGTCTACACGTTGTATGACCTTTGGGCTAGAATATGAAAGGTTTAAATCAATAGCGGGGATAATATGCGTAATTTACACAGAGTTGTTGCCATTATCGAGCAGCGCAAAATGCGTCAGGCCGCTCTTGAAAGAGCCCTGGCTCTGTATCAGGCAAGCTGCAGAACCAGAGCAAAAAGCGATATAAAGATAGTGGCTTTAATGCCTATCTTTGATTTTTCCTTTGAGGGCCGACTCTCAAGCAAGATGTCACTTGATCAGATTGAGCAGAATAAAAGTGCTCTTATCAAGAAGCATAAAAAATGGCTTGAGAATTATTTAAGCATTCATGCCATGGGTTTTGATATTGAATGTCATGTCATATGCTCAAAATTCCCAGGCCGTGACATTATCTCCTATGCCAGGGAGAGAAGCGCTGACATTATTATAAAGACAGCTGATGTGCATGGTCTTTTAGACTCTGTGCTCTTTACCCCGCTTGATCTGCAGCTGCTGCGCCACTCAAGCATACCTGTGCTTATTGCCAGAGACAGAATCTGGCATCCTACAGGTGTCATTGCTGTTGCTTTGCAGATGGCAGATCCAAGTGATGTTAAAACCCGCAAATTAAATATGCGTCTTTTGCGCGAGGCACAGGAGCTCTCACAGATTACCAAGTGCAAAATTCATCTGTTAAATGCCATACCGCCTGTGCTGCCTCCTGCCTCCATTGCCCTGCCAGGCTTTGTGCCTGAGTCTCTTGGCGATGAGACTTTAAAAGAGGGGTGCAGAGCTCTTTTAACCTTTGCCAAACGTCACAGAATTATGGGTGAGTACTGTCATATAAGAGAGGGCCATCCTGAGGATGTGATACCAGCTCTTTGCGATGAGCTCAAACCTACGGCATTGTTTATAGGCACAGCCGCCCGTGACGGTCTTGCTGTGGCTTTACTTGGCAATATATGCGAGAAGGTTATAGATACTCTTGAGTGTGATGTGGCCGTGATTACACCAAAGGCCGTAGAGCATAAACAGGAAATATCAGATCTTAATACACAATAATCAATACACCATCATTAATATATAGAGAATAGGAGCAGTTTTAAGTGCGCAATGATACTGATCTGCCGCAAAAGGCAGATGATTACGCCCGTCATGTAAGTCCATATTTTAATATTGAAGATAAGCAGGCCAAATACAAGGCCGATAAGCTGTTTAAACGTCTAAGACGCAAAACAGGCAATGCCATAGGTGATTTTGGCATGATTGAGCCAAATGACAAGATTATGGTCTGCGTCTCAGGTGGCAAGGACAGTTATGCTCTTTTGGATCTGCTCTTGTCTTTAAAGCGTTCAGCTCCTTTTCCATTTACCCTGGTGCCTGTGCACCTTGAGGCAGGTTTTCCCAATACCCCGCAGGGTGTGGTTGAAAATCATTTAAAGAAGGTAGGTCTTGACTATATTATTATCAAAAGACCTGTCTTTGAGATCTCAAAGGCCAAGATGAGCTCCAAGGATAAAACCATGTGCTCGATTTGCTCGCGCATGCGCCGCGGCTTTTTATATGCCAAGGCCCGTGAGATTGGCGCCAATAAAATAGCATTAGGCCACCATCGTGATGATATTCTGGCCACCTATTTTTTAAATCTTTTCTACTCAGGCATTATGAAGACCATGCCGCCTATACTGCGCACAGATGATGATACATTAACTGTGATACGTCCTTTAGCCTACTGCAAGGAAAAGGATTTGATCACCTTATCCAAGCTCAAGGAATATCCTGTGCTGCCTAAGGGGCTTTGCGGCTATGGTGAGGATCAGCAGAGAGCTGCCATGCTTGCCATGCTGCGACAGTGGGACAGGGAAAATCCAAAGCGCACCGAGATTATTTTCAAATCTCTGCAGAATGTGGTGCCATCCCATCTTTTAGACAGAAATCTGTTTGATTTTACAGATATAAGTAAAGGACCACGGGTCAAGTAATGAGTGATATCCTGTTTAAGGATTTAAACAAGGAGCAGATAGAGTGCCTGAAACAGACTGAAGGCGTCATCAGGGTCATGGCCGGTGCCGGCACCGGCAAGACCCGTGCTCTGACCTATCGTTTTGCCTATCTGCTTTCATCTTTGGGCATTGCCCCGCGCGCCATACTGGCTCTGACCTTTACCAACAGAGCTGCAGGTGAGATGAAAGAGCGTATAGCCTCTTTGTGCGGCAATAACATAGCCTGCAATATAATGACCTTTCATGGCTACTGTGCCCACTTTTTAAAACTCTATGGCAGCCGTGTCAACTTTGAGAGCAATTTTGCCATTATTGACAGAAATGACAGTAAGGAGATTTTAGACAATATCTACTCCTATCTGTCTGTCAATGGACGTGATATTACTCAAAGGCAGATGCTTGATTTTATAGCTCTGCAAAAGAGCGGGCTTGATTATATATCCTATCTTAAGGATAAAAGCGCCCTTGAGATAAGACAGATGGCAGATGGCCTTGATGATCTGAAATTAAAAATCTATTATTACTACCTGTCAGCTCAAAGGCAGAGTATAAGTCTTGATTTTGATGATCTTATAAACTTTACTGTCTTTATTTTAAAAAGCGATGCAGCTTTGGCATCTGATATCTCGCGTGCTCTTGAGTACATCATGGTCGATGAGTTTCAGGATGTTGACGGCTCGCAGTATGAGCTTTTAAAGATACTGTGCCATTATCATAACAATCTTTTTGTAGTGGGCGATCCTGATCAGAGTATCTATGCCTTTCGCGGCTCTGATCCAAAGATTATGCTGACCATGCAGACTGATTTTGCTTCACTGCAGACTTTATATCTTCTAAACAATTACCGTACGCAGAGTCTGATTTTAGATGCAGCCTATGCACTTATTGCCCACAATGCATCCGATCTTAGAAAAAAGCTTAAAGCCTGCAGAAAAAAGACTGATATAAAAGAGCTTGTCACAACACATGAGAGTTTTATCAAGGCTTTAAATCATGATACAGATGATGACAGACAGGTGCTTGACACACTGTCATTAAATGCTATTGCAAAGGATGAGTTAAAAGCTACAGACAAAGGTGATATAAAGGATAAAAAGACCATACTTGCCTGTGTTAAAAATGACAGGCAGGAGGCTTTGTATATAAGTCATGTTATAAAGAGCATTTTAAAGGAGCAGGGTGATGTGAGCATTGGCGTACTGTGCCGGGCTCATATGCAGATAAGGGAGCTTGAGCGGGCCTTTATTGAAAATAAAATTGCCTATAAGGTCAGCTCCACTGTCAGATATACAGACAGAAAAGAGATAAGAGATATTATTGCCTACCTGCGCCTTATGCTCAATGGCAATGATGATACAGCCTTTGTGCGTGTGATAAATTCACCGCGCCGCGGCTTTGGCAAAAGCCGTATGCAAAGACTTAGAGAGCTGTCACAAAAGCACAATATGTCATTATTCAATACCCTGCGCGCTCTGGCGCAGATGCAGCTTGAGTGCGCAGCATATGACAACAGACTTATAACCAAAGCAGTGGGCGCCTTTATTTTAGCCTCGTACAAATGCAGCGATCTTTTATCTTTAAGTCCCATACAGGCATTAGATACTCTGCTTAGTGTCTTTGACTATGAAAAAAAATTAAGAGACAGCGGCGATGTTGACAGACTTGAGTCACTGTCTCTTTTGCGTCAGATGGCAATAGCCTTTGCCAAAGGGGCTCAGGAGAGGGTGAATATTGCTGATTTTTTAAGCTCACTGATGCTAAGCTCTGATAAAACCGTGCAGTGCAGCACCGAGCTTATGACTGTGCACAATGCCAAGGGCCTTGAGTTTGACTACGTCTTTATAGCAGGGGTTAATGAAGGTCTGTTCCCATCGCGCAAGGCTTTGTCTGCAGAGCAGGTGCAAGAGGAGCGCAGACTTTTTTATGTGGCTATGACCAGAGCGCGCCGGCAGCTGTTTCTAGTGCAGCCTGGCGGCTTTTTTGCCAACAGTGAAAGGCGCAGAGCATCACGCTTTATTGGCGATATTGGGCAGGATCTGCTGCAAAAAATTGGTCTTGATATATCCATTGATGACAATATGCAAAAGCCTGCTTCGTCACAAGGCTGTGCCTTTGAGCCTGGCGATAAAGTCTTTTCAGATGTACTTGGCGCAGGTGTGATTGAGAATATCAATGATAAAGACTGCGAGTATGTAATATTCTTTGAAAGGCTGGGCAGGTCGCGCACTCTGTCATTTATGGCTCCTTTAAAAAAGCTTGAGGAGCCATAAAAAAACTAGTGCGGATGATGGCTTATGAGCATGGCTATGGCTGCACCCGTGAGTAAAAAGACATAGCGCTTTAACATGGTCTTTTTGCTGTCTGACTTGTTAAGTCTTGGCAGCAGATCAGAGAGCGAGACATAGATAAAGCTTGAGGCAGATATGGCCAGGGCATAGGGCAGCAGATTTTCAACCTTATCGAGGATAAAGTAGGCCATAAGGCCGCCGGCTGTGGTAAACACAAGAGCTATGATATTGACCACATAGGCTGCAAGCGTTGACATACCGCACTCAAGTAAAATTATGTAGTCACCTAGCTGCTGAGGTATTTCATGGGCCATAATAGCTATGGTTACAGCAAGGCCCAGATGAGGATCAACCATGATGGCACTTGCAATCATAAAGCCGTCACAGAAGGTGTGCAAAGCTGTGCCCGAGAGCAGACCTGAACCGCCCTGTGCCATAGCCTGATGAGGCAGGGTGCTGTCATGACCGTGATGATGAAAGGTATTTAAAAACATCTCAAGGGCAATAAGCACCATAACTGTAGCCCAGGCTGTAAGACCTATGCTGTGCAGTGGAGCATCTCCTTCCATAGCATGAGGCAGAACATGCGTAAAGGACAGGGTTATTAAAAGACCTGTGGCAATAAGACTTAGAGGACGCGCAAATCTTTTAAGTCTTTTAGTGCCTATAATTGTGGCTAAAAGAGCGGCACTGACAGAGCTTATACAGGTGGCAGCAAGTACGTAGGTAATCATGGATTTAAAAGCACCTGTGCTGCTACATCAAGAGCCTCTTTAGTCTCTTTTACATCATGCACGCGCACAATGGAGGCTCCTTTTAACACAGAAATTACAGCACCGCTGACAGAGGCAGTGATTCTGTCTGCAGGTTTATCAATGCCTGTGGCATAGCCCAGCATACTCTTGCGCGACAGAGCTGAGAGCAGTACAAAACCTAATGAGCACAGCTTATCTAAATTGGACAGAAGTCTGTAATTATCTGTAGCATTTTTACCAAAGCCAAAGCCAGGATCAATAATTATATTTTCCTTTTTAATGCCATGGTTTATGCAGACATCGGCTCTTTGCACCAAAAAGTCTGATACCTCTTTGACTACATCATCATAGGTTGGGTTGACCTGCATGGAGCGCGGTGTGCCCTGCATATGCATAAGACATACAGGAATACCAAGTTTTGCACAGGTCTCAACTGCCCCATCCTCCTGCAAAGCTCTGATATCATTCCACATGTGCGCACCATCTCTTACACATTCTGTCATAACAAACGGTGATGAGGTATCAATGGAGATTATAGTATCAAAATTTGAGGATATGGCTCGTGTCAGATGGCTTAGTCTTTCAAGTTGTATCTCATCGCTCACACCATCAGAGCCAGGACGGGTGGACTCGGCGCCTATATCTATAATATCGGCTCCCTGCTCAATCATAAGCTGAGCCTGACGCAGAGCATTGTCTGTATTAAGATACAGACCGCCGTCTGAAAATGAATCTGGAGTTACATTTAAAATGCCCATGATACGTGGGCTGTCTAAATTTAATTTTTTATCTTTAAACTGCAAAAGCATATTTTGATCCTCGCTTTATGAGGCATTATATAACAGAGATCACAAAAAGTATAAAAATAATTAGCCTATGCTAACACAAAAAGTCGTTAAAAGAAAGGATTGCCAAACACATCATAGCCTCTTATAGGCGATGAGGCAGATACGGCCTTGTGTCTGACAGAGACTCCATCCTGGCGCATGCGCTTTAGACGCAGTACAAAGGCCCGCTCCCAGGCTGCCTGATTGCGGCTTTCAGACTTTTGCGACCAGTAGGCTATAAAACTTTGCAAATCTTTTTCAGAAAAGGATGGATCCATAAGACCTGACACCTTAGCTGCATGTACAAATGAAGGTCCGGGGCGCCAGGAGCTGTGCATAATAAAAGGCTTTTGCGGCAGAGATCTTTGCTCCATCTCAAGATAGGGCAGAATAATGACCCTGTGCATCATGCCCTGTATAAGACGTTCTTTAAAGGCAATAAGGCCATGATACTCAAGCTCGTGCAGCAGAGAGTCAATTAAAGTACTGTCAGCTGCAAAAGGACAGTATTGTGAGGTTGATACAAGGGCATCTGACATAGCCCCGTAATCAATTAAGACATCACCCATAACAGCTTTGTTTCTAAGATAGAAAATATACAGGCTACGTGACTGATGGGACAGGCTCCTGCTAGCAAGAGCCTCAAACTCAGCTGATGTCATCAGGATCTGGTCTCTTTAACCTCATTGACAAGCTCACGGCCTGACAAGAATGCGTCTATATTGTCAAGCACCATCTGTCCCATAATACGTCTGGTTCTTTGTGTGGCAGAGCCAATATGCGGTGTTATGACAACATTATCCATATGCAGGAATGATGAAGGCACATGTGGTTCATTTTCAAAGACATCAAGGGCCACACCTTTGATATGACCGCTCTCAAGAGCATCAATTAAAGCCTGAGTATCTACTAAAGAGCCACGGCCTACATTGATTAAAAAGCCGTCTTTAAGAGCATCTAAAACTTTGTCATCAACTATATGATAATTATCCTTGCTAGCCGGCATGATAATAATAAGAGCATCGCACCATTGAGCAAGATCCACAATCTTTTCAAAATAGGTATAAGGCAGATCATCATGTCTGTGGCGGGCAAAATAGCCAATGTGGGTCTTAAAAGGCTCAAGTCGCTTTGCAATTTCCTGTCCTATGCTGCCAATGCCGGCAAGGCCCACCTTCAAATCACTCATTGAGGTGCTAAGAGGGAAGAGGGTCTTACCCCAGTTGCCATTTTCTATGTATTTGTGGGCAGCGACAAGAGAACGGGTCACATTGATTAAAAGACCTACAGCCAGATCGGCTACATCATTATTTAAAACGCCGGGAGTATGAGTGACATGCACGCCATGCTCTTTACAGGCTGCAACATCAATCTTGTCATAACCTACGGCACAATCTGTAATAAGGCGCAGTTTAGGCATGGCCTTTATATCATCAGCTGTTATAGTAGAGCCGCCAGAGGCCAGCACTATATCTACATGCTGCATATACTCATAAAGCTCATCTTTATCAAGATCTCTTTTATTTTTAACCTCGCCGCGCCTGCCTACCTCCTGCAGTAGCCACTGTGGCAGCGACTGATTGGCCATATTGAGAAATCTTACTTTTTCACTCATACAAAACTCCAGCAAATTCTTGATGTTTTTATCATACAACACAATCAGTTAAATAAAAGTAAAAATTTTTATACATAATAGTTGAATAAACGCTCAACTATTATATAATATGAATATAGTTGAACGTTTATTCAACTATTTGGGTTTTACGACAGAGTTTTTTATTAAGGATATGCTATGAAAGTAAGATTTGATATTAAAGGTATAGACTGCCCGCACTGTGCTATGGATCTGCAAAAAAAGATGTGCTCTCTTGAGCCTGTCAAAGAGGCCACCATCAATTTTGCTATTGGCTCTTTAGTGGTTGATACTCATGATGAGTGTGACGAGGAGGAGCTTTTGGATCTGATGCAGCAGTGTGCTGATGATTTTGAAGACGGAATTTCTATCGATCTGCGTGACTGATAAAAAAGACCTTGGGGATATTATGCTCAAATATATAGATAATTATACAAGAGTGTCTATGCTTGCAGCTTTGGCTGTAATGACTGTAATTTTAATAGACGTGGATATAAATACCTATGTGCTTATATCTATGGTGGCTTTAAGCTATCTTGCAATAAGCTACAAAGTTATAATCGGGGCCTTTAAAACTCTTATTGTGCGTCATCGCATGTCAGAGGAGTTTTTAATGACTATAGCCACCTTTGGTGCCCTGGCTCTTGGCGATTATGCCGAGGCTCTGGCTATTATAGTTTTTTACAGAGTAGGGACTATATTTGAAGAATATGCCCAGGGACGCTCACACAGTGAGATTACCTCACTTTTAGCTCTCAAGCCTGAATTTGTGCGCCTTGTAAAAGAGGATGGCTCTGATGAGAAGGTCAAGCCGCGCAAGGTGGCAGCAGGCAGTATTACCCGCGTGCTCCTGGGTGAGAGTGTGGCCATTGACGGTGAGCTTCTGTCAGATAGCGCCTCGGTCAATCTCTCGGCCCTCACAGGTGAGTCAGAGCCTGTGGTCTTTTTTAAAGGCGATATTATTCCATCTGGAGGTATCAATCTTGACAGAGTTATTGAAATTAAAACCACAGTTTTATCAAAAAACTCATCCATCAACCGTCTTATCAATTTAATTGAGGATGCAGCTGCCAACAAATCACGTCCTGAGGCTCTTATCTACCGCTTTAGCACCTATTACACCCCTATTGTGGTGGCAGTGGCTGCAGCTTTAGCGCTTATACCTTTTGTAATTGAAGGATATGATGTGCATGACTGGGTGACACGCGCCCTGGTATTTTTAGTGCTCTCCTGCCCATGTGCGCTGGTGCTCTCTGTGCCTCTGTCATTTTTTGGCGGTATTGGCGCCATATCAAAAACAGGAGTTATGGTCAAAGGCTCTATTCACATTGAAAATCTGGCTAAAATCAAATCCATGGCCTTTGACAAGACAGGTACTCTAACCTACGGTGTCTTTAGCGTAAGTCAGGTGCACTCTAAGGCTGAGGATACAAAGGATCTGCTTTATTATATGTACAATGCCGAGCGCATGACCACCCACCCTTTAGGTGTGGCTATTGCATCCTTCTGTAAAGACAGTGGCTCGGCTATAGCCTCTGACTGTGAGTTTAAAGAAATTGCCGGCTTTGGTCTTAAGGGCAAAGTGGATGGGACCGAGGTTTTTGTAGGTCGCTATGATTTTATAAAGGATAAGAGCAGCGATAGGATTGAGCGCCTTGATGAGAGTGGCGGCAGTGATGTCTACTGTGTGGCAGAAGGCCGCTATATAGGAGCTCTTACTCTCAAGGATGAGCCTAAAGCAGAGGCCGCATCATTTATAAAAGCCCTGGAGAGTCTGAATATTAAAAGCTATATGATAACAGGCGATAAAGAGCAGGTGGCCTCAGATCTGGCCAATACTTTAGGTATTGATAGCTATTTTGCACAGCAGCTGCCGCAGGACAAGCTTACAACCTTTAAGAGTATAAAAAGAGAAGATGGTATCTGCGCCTTTGTCGGTGACGGTATCAATGATGCACCTGTGCTTGCAGTCTCTGACGTGGGTATTGCCATGGGGCAGTTTGGCTCATCGCAGGCAGTAGAGGCCAGTGATGTGGTGGTTATGAATGATAATTTAAATAAAATTGCTGATGCCATTGTACTCTCACGCAGAACTGTAGCCCTGGCTATATCCAATATGGTGCTGGTAATTGGCGTCAAGCTTATAATTTTAATTCTGGGAGCCTTTGGCTTTGCCAATATCTGGCTTGCAGTGCTTGGCGATGTAGGACTGTGTATTGTGGCAGTGCTCAATGCCATGCGCGCCTTAACCTGGAAGGGAGAGTTTTCTAAGACAGCTTCTTTACAGACTGACAAGATGCGCACAGCATAAGAGCTTACAGGTGTCAGATAAAAAAAGACCCCGGTAGATATTATTACCGGGGTTTTTTAATGTACAAAGCTTTAAATTAATGCAGGATTAGAGCTTGAACTCCTGCAGCTCGCCAAGCACAGCTGCCACAGTCTTGCCTGCATTTGATATAGAGCGATCATTGGTCTCAGATGAACTGTAAACCTCCTGCACTAAATGCGTTACATTCTGCATATTGTGTGAAATTTCGGCAGTGGCGGCACTTTGCTGCTGTGAAGCTGAGGCAATCTGAGCAATCTGCATATTTACATCATCGGCATTGGCAATAATATTGTTTAAAATCTCCTCAAGACCCTTGGCATTGCCGGCCACTGTATCCATAGTCTCTACAGACTCATGCATGGATCTGGCGGCAACATCGGCATCATGCTGTACCTTGGTGACCATGCTGGTAATCTCTTTAGTTGAATTTGAGGTTCTCTGCGCCAGTGCTCTGACCTCATCTGCAACCACAGCAAAGCCGCGTCCTGCATCACCGGCACGGGCTGCCTCAATGGCAGCGTTAAGGGCTAAAAGATTGGTCTGCTGTGAAATTTCAAATATAGTCTCAACAATGGCCGAAATGGTCTGACTCTGTTCCACCAATGCCTCGATATTTTTAGCATCATTGCGTGTATTTGAGGCCTGCTCATAAATACTGTTGATAGTGCCCTGCAGTGTGCTCATACCCTCTGCTGTAATCTCCTTGGCATGCTGTGCAGAATCTGTGGCATTCTGACAGGATCTGGCAATCTCTGCTGTAGTAGAGGCCATCTCATCGGCAGCTGTAGCCACAGTTAAGGTGGCACCCTGACATTCACCTGCCTGTTTCATCATAGTCTGTGAGCGTGAGGCAATACCCATGGATACAGTATTTAAATTCTCCATGGTATTGCATACAGAGCTTATCTTTTCAGACAGATTAAAGCGCATATGCTCAAGTCTTTGTGTCATGGCGCCAAATTCATCATTGCTAAGGGAGACAATGGAGCCTGAGAGATCGGAATTTGCAATCTTATCTACACAGATGCCGGCATGGGACAGATGCTTTTTAATATCACGGCCCATAATGCTTGCAATGACAACGCAGATAACAATAGAGATAAGGCTTATGCCCGCAATAAAAACAAGATTGCCTGTATTGCCAATGCTTGCACTTTTGTTTGCAGATGTGGCTACAAGAGAGCGCATTAAATCATCATAGCTTGCTATGGTCTGTACAAACATAGGCTCAAGATCATTGTGCAGTGTTTCAATATAACCGGCCATATCTCTGTTTTTAACGGCCACGTTGAGTCTGTTCTCATAGATATCAACATATTGATTGACATTGCTCTTGACAGCTGCACTTAATGTATCAAGATTAAGTGTCTCAAGAGTTGAGAGTGATGCGCGCAGGTTTTGTATTTTAGAGCCAAAACCGTCACCCTTTCTGTGCTCTCCTGTATAGACGGCATCATGTATCTCATACATCAAAGAGCGAGAGGCATCGGCCATTTTATACTGCACAGCAAGGGTGTTATGAACATCCTTAGCCACCTCACTGTCATTTATAAGTTTTGATGAGGCATAAAGATCGGAGATTATGCTAAGAACAATAATAAGGGCAAAGGCCAGTGTAAGTTTGGTTGAAACCTTTAAATTGAAGACAAGCTTAAACATGTGATTTTTTCCTGTATGCTGCTAAGCCTTATAGTTATAGGGGAAAACAGGAGCGAGCAGCCATGTAAAGCAAGATCATTTATACAAAGCTTTGTGCAGATAAAAAGAAGAGCCTAAGACTCCAGTCTTTTGCCATATATACAGATAAGCTGTGCTGTGATCTTGGTAATTGAGGCCAATTCTACATAAGTCCACAATAAAAAACAGTGAAGATGGTTAAACTTTGTTTAATAAAAAAAATGGTCGCAAGGTATAAGAGCTCAGGGATATAGGGACTATAAAGTACTGTCAGGTATTTGAGTATAAAAAAGAAGGCAGTTTAAAACTGCCTTCTGTCTAAGGATTACAAACCTATGTATTAAAGGAAGAAGAAGTAGGCGCCTGTGGCAATAACAATAGAGCACAGTACATTTAAGATTACGCCGACCTTAACCATTTCCTGCTGTTTGATATAGCCTGTACCAAAGACAATAGCATTAGGCGGTGTTGCCACAGGTAGCATGAAGGCACAGGAGGCACCAAGACCTATGATAAGAGCCAGACCTAAAGGAGGTGCACCAATACTCTCGGCAATGGAGATAAACAGCGGCACAAGCAGAGCAGCTGAGGCTGTGTTTGAGGTGAACTCGGTTAGAAACACGATAAAGAAGGCAACAAGCAGACCTAAGATATAGTAGTGTGAGCCTTCCATCAGGAAGATAAGTCCATCAGCCATAATCTTGGAGGCGCCTGAGTCACGCAGTACAGCAGAGAGGGTAATACCGCCGCCAAAGAGCATAAGTACGCCCCAGTCGGTATTTTCCTGAACCTCTTTCCAGTTGATAAGCTTGAGAACAACTACAATAATGGCTGCGCTTATGGCAATAACACTGTCAAATGAGCCAATGGTACCTTCAAGACCTAACATGCCTGACAGAGCTGGGTTTATCTGACCTGAGAAAATCCAGCACAGAGCCACAATCACAAATACAGCCAGGGTTGTAATTCTCTTTGGAGTAAGATCAATCTTCTCATCATGGAAATCAACCTTGATCTTGAGATTTGGTCTGAAGACAAAGTATAAAGTTAAAAGCATGATTGGCATGAGCACAATCATAAATGGGAAGCCAATTACAAACCAGTCGGCAAAGGTAAGTCCCATATTTGAGGCCACAATGGCATTAGGAGGTGAGCCTACCAGGGTGCCAAGACCGCCTATACTTGCTGAAAAGGCAATGCCTAGAAGCACAAATACAAAGATATTTCTGTTTTCCTTGGCATCAACATTTGAGAGCATGCCAATGGCCAGAGGCAGCATCATAGCGGCAGTTGCAGTATTACTCATCCACATGGAGAGGAAGGCTGTAATAGTGCACAGAAAGATTACTGACCAGAAGAAATTGCCACGGGCCAGCACCATGATGCGCTGGGCAATAATTCTGTCCAATTTCTGAATGTGCATGGCAGCTGCCAGGGCAAAACCACCAAAGAACAGATAGATATTAGGATCTGAAAAGCCGTTTAAGGCCTTGGCAGTAGGTACAAGACCTAAGATGGCTGCCAGAATAGGAATGGTTATAGCAGTAATAGTTACGTGTACAGCCTCAGTAAGCCAGAGAATGGCAATAAACACCAGCATGGCCAGTCCCTTGTTCTCATTTGTGGAGAAAGGCAGAACATTTAAGAGCAGTACAAATAATATTATGTCGGCAATGACTATATAGGATTTGGTCATAGTTGACATAAGATATCATATAAAAATATTTAAAATCAAATACTTAGCTTTAAATTAGGGTTCGTGGGTCAAATTATGGGTCAAATTTGATCGGTTTTTTCGGCAATCCAAGAGGCGTCTTTTTTTAAGATTTTTGCAAGTTCAGTAATCAAAATGCACCAAAATTTCTTTTTAATTTTATCAAGCAAAAACTTGGCGCCACTTGTGGAACAGCCATAACTTATTCCTAATTCTTTAAGGCGCATTGACTTGATATAATAGTCAAACAATATCTTGGTTAAACGGTATTCAAGCATTAAAGAGATAACATAATCTATAAACACGACCTCGTCCTCGGTCAATGTTATAGATGCTGTCTTATTAGTAGTGACGAATATTTTTGGATAGCCTAAATAGGGCAGGTCTGATTTTGACCATATGCCCCATGTTTTCAAAAGCTCGTCTGCACAATAATGATCTACTAAGAGCTCAAGGTTATAAAAATTACTTCGGCGCACCGTATATCTCCTCAAACTCTTTAGACTTGGTCTGTAAATAATCACCGTTAATAAAAAACGGACAATTCTTTACAGCGTCCATAGAAAAGACATAAGCCAATATAAAGCTATAGTGAGGTAGAATAATCTTATTAGTGGTATGCCAAACAATATTAGTATCGTTCTCAATAACACAGCCACTTTTTTCTAATGCGTCAAAAAAAGCTTTCTCACGGTTTTGAGCGTCACGCACTTTGTTATCAGGGAACACTACATTAAGAATACAGCCTACATCCCCCTCAATCTTTGGTGGCTGTCCACACTTCAAACACGCCGATGCAAAGTTAAGCCAACGGTTATAATCGGTTGAGTTTTTTAAGGCTCGCCTTGATTTTGAATAAGAGCGAGTAAGGGCGTTTTGCGCCCCTCTCCAATCAATAGTCAATCGTTCGTTTTCACTCGGTGGCATTGATAGCAAAATCTCTCTGCATTCAATTTCCTGCCCATACATGCTAATAACACAGTTACTTTGTCTAAAGTTTTTGCGCACAACCAAAAGCCTCTTGTATCTGTTTTATACCCTTGACGAGCTCCTCTTTTGAGACATACTCGTCATCATCTGTAGTGTTAAGTGTTATATCCTTGTAACTTAATGCGTATCTGTTCTGTCCTAAAAGCTTAACGTTGTCTGTAGGGAGCCGTGGTCTCATGCCACGGTCACTGTAAAACTCTTGAGCTATCTCCTTGCATTTGTCTTTATTGCCTATGTACCTAACTCGTGGATCGCTTGTGTTGTGATACATACCTCCTAACACATACCCACAACGGCTCGGATCGTCTGCCAATAGGTACGCCTTAACAAATTTTTTCTCAAGCCAAACATTCCCCTCTTCACTTTGTGCTAACTCAAGCAAAGAGCCAAAAGCTACCCTCACTGCAAAGACAAAACGCCAATCATCACTGACTATGTCCTGCCCCACATCTAAATGAGCCATAAGCTCTCTAAATGCACTTGACGCCTTAAATTCTAAAATAGCCTTTTGCCGTTCAATGTCTTGAGCACCCTGCCCCTGAAACTGCATTATCAGCTCAATGATCTCGGCAGGCCTTGGCATAAACTTAGCTGTCTTAACAATGTTTTTTAATGCAGTCTGCACCACATTAAAGTCATAGTCAGCAAGGGCATATACATAAATATCTAACATAGAGTCCTGACATTGTTTACCATAAAACTCATGCAAGGTACGGATAAGACTCCTAACCTTAAAAATCTCTGCACTGTCCATTAGAAAAATCCGTCAAAACTATTGTTAGCAGTTACAGCCCACGGACTAGTATCATGTTGCACCTGTCGCTCGTCACGCTGATAGACAATGACCCAACCATTCTTTAAAGCATAATCTAAGCACACATACCAATTCTTGATACGCTGACCTTTACGGCACCAACCTACAGCCTCGTAATAGTCAAAGAATTTTTGCGCAGTACTCTCAAGATCTGCATTACGTAACTTGTAATAAGTGTTAGGGTTGCGCTCACATAAAACATCGTAAACCTCCTGCCAATTGAGAGGGGGCAATTCAGATACAACCTTATAAGGAAGTTTAATGTTATTGCGCTTGGCCACAATCTCAAGAGGCTGTCCTACAGACCAACGGTTGGCCGAGGAGCAATCTAAATAACCACGGTTATAAAGATCCTCTAGGTCGTTTTCTAAATCTACAGGGTTGTTTAAATCCTTTTGCAGTTGCTTAAATGTTCGGCGACCACTGTTCTGTAAAAGGCACATGATGATTGCGTTTTGAGTTTCGCTAAACAAGTGCGAAAAATCTTTATGCTTAACACTGACTGTCATTACAGAACCCTCTTAACATGTTACGGACTAAGAACCTAGCCTCGGTGGTCTCAAAAACCTTAATCCAAGTTCTAGGTATTCCGTTGTACTTCCACGCTAGGACTGCCTGTGGGGTCAGGTCAGTGATCTCGCACACACGCTTAGTGCCGTAAAAAGTAAGTACAGCCTCGGCTAGTTTACATCTTTGTTGTTTGTTTAGTGTTTTCATTTAACGTCTCCGTTTATATATAGTTTATAAAACGTTACTTTATTTTTAAAGTATATGAACTATAATTAAAAAGCAACCAATTTTTAAAAAAATTAGAAAAAAATAAATGTATATGAATGTATAAATGGAGAATAGGAAAAATGAGACCGAAAAGCAGAGATGAAATAAATGATTTATTAAACAAAGAGTTAGATAAGAGAGGTTGGACTCGCTACCACTTAGCCAAAATAGCAGGCATTAACCGAGCCGTTTTTACAAAGTTTAATGACGGAGCTAATTTCTCTCCATCAACGTTGGTTAAACTGTCACAGACGTTAGGCGTATCATTCTTTGACGAGGAGCAGAAAACCGATGATATGGTCTATATCCCCTCATATAATATAGCTTTTGGTGGTGGTGATGCCTATGAGCCTACATACGAAGAGCTGTCCGATGTAAGACAGGTAGGTTATTGCAGATCGTTTTTTGATGCGTTGAATGTAGATCCAAGATATTGCAAGCGCTTTAGAGTAAAGGGCGACAGCATGGAGCCTCTTATCCTTGACGGCGACAGCATTTTGGTGGATACATCGGCCACTTCTATAATAGACAATCACATATACATCTTTGTTTTGGACGGCATGCTCCGTGTAAAGCGTCTGCAAAAGATGCTAAACAAAACACTTAAAATCATATCTGAAAACCCTGACTATTCAACCGAGGAGATCCCTTTAGAGGAACTACAGGACAACTTTGTGTTGCTAGGAGAGGTATTGGAACGTACAGGATTGATTAGATAATTCTTAAAAATATCAACGGTTTTTAAACTTTTTACCAAAAAACATTAAAAAAATAGTTGCTCCTTAGTTTATTTGTGGTTACTATAAAAACACATCAACAAACTAAGAGCGATTATTTAGTCAACCTTTTTAATTGCTCTTGTAACACTAAACAAACTTTATAGTTTATGGAGCAATTAAAATGCCGTATACAAAATCAGACGCCGAACTAGAGGCCTTAAGAGAGATCTATTATAAGTTCAGTAACGAACAGGATCGCACATATTCTAAGGTTCTAAATCAACTTGACTGCGCCTCGGCTCAAATTGAGCTTTACCACAAAAAACAGCTCACAGGCACAACTGCTAGCGTCTTGCTAGGCAACAATCCATGGCAGGACACTACCGACCTATATAACAACTTTTTTGAAGATCCTAGCGAGACCTTGGAGCGCATTGCTAGAAACAACAAAAACATTAAGCTGTACCTTGGCCGTGAACTAGAGGCTTCTATAGCCAACTATGTAAATGAGTTTTACCTGCCACTTGAGAATGGCATCACCGTCACTGACTTTATGCGCCCTTGGTCAAGCGCTCAAATTGACCGTATCCACAATGGTTGCCCTTTTGAAATTAAGACTGTTGAATTTAATAGAAAAGTAAAAGGCAAAAAAGAATGGGGTAATGGCTGTATCTTTAAAAACAAGGGCGAGATCGTATCTGTAGATAGCCAAGTTCCACAATACTATTATGACCAAGTACAAAAACAGATGTATCTAAACGGCAGTAATTATGCCTTTATCTGTGCCTACTTTAAAGGTGACGGCGTTCGTATCTTTAAGATTGAGAAAAATCAAGACCACATTGATGCCATTCTCAACGCCGAGGACAACTTCATGTTTGACCATGTCATACCTCGTGATGAGCCTGATTGGGTTGAGCCATTAGATGATGTAGAGGACTCCGACGGCATAGCCTTGGCCGATGATGAATTTATAGAGCTTGTAACAGAACTAAGAGGTATCCGTCTTGCTAAAAACGAATTAGCCGACAAAGACAAAGTGCTCACTGCAAAGATTAAAAAGCTTATGGGCACTAACGAGATCGCTGTTGATTATCACGGCGTACCTCTTACAAGACTATCTACATATTCAAAGAGCTATTTTGATAAAGATGCATTCGTAAAAGAGCATAGCGACCTGTATAAAAAGTTCACAACTAATAAGACAACATCAACATTAACAATTTGCGCAAGGAGCTAATCATGGAGACTTTACCAACTATTCAATTTACAGCAGAGCAAAAGGCCTTGGCCGAGAACTGCATCAAGGCTATCGCCAATAAGACTATCGCCATGACTCCTGAATTTTATGCCAAGCAGGTCTTGCAGAACATCAAGGCCAAGGGCGTAAAGGTAACAGCAGACGATGTGCTGACCGTATTTAAAATCGCCTCTGACATGGGGTTAGATCCAAGTACCAAGGATATATACGCATTTAAATCACAAAAGATCCCTCTTACTGTAGGCGTATCGTTTAGAGGTTGGTCAAGGGCCTGTGAGAAAAAAGACATATTAGGCATTGACTATGAGCCATTAGATTATGGCAAGGACAAAAACGGCAACAAGGTGATGGATCGCCTTAAGGTCACAATAACAAAATCCAACGGTGGCAAGGTGTCCTACATCATTAACCGTTCACAAGCCATGACAACTTCCGAGGTGTGGCAGACCGAGAGCGACCACATGTTGCAGATACGTGGGTTTTGCAGATGCGCATCACTAGCTTTTGGTTGGGGTGCCTATGAGGTCGGTGAGGCTAGGGAGTTTTTTAATGGTGAGGAGAAGTTAGGCTCAAGTGCACAGCAAATTGAAGTGCAGGAGATTAAGCCAACACTGATGCCACATAAAGCCATAACTGCCACATTAAACGATGACGAGCTTATCAAGGCTCTAAAATCAGCAGAAACATTACAGGACTTAAGACAGATATTCGCAGGAGGTTCCGAGGAGCAAAGAAAAAACGCCGAGATTATCAGATTATGCCAAGACTTAAAAACAAAGTTTAACTAAAGAGGAATATTTCACAATGTTACATTATCAGCCAAATTACACAGTTACAACTACAGAGCGACCAAACATACCTAACTATGATGCCGATGCCGTAAAAGAACTACGCAAAAACAAGTACACAGGAATTTTTAAGGGCGAAAAAATTAAATACACAATTCTAGGTGCCTACTCTAAAAAGCAGAAAACACCAAAAGGCGAGCGTGAGGATCTGATACTTGAGCTTATGACCGACAAGGGCTACCTGCGCTATAAAGCGATCGGTGCAGTTGTTACAAATGACGGAGATATTTATGCATCTAGCATGTCTGCACTAACCAATGACTTATTAGGTGTCCTACATCACGAGGTGACTAACGCCCTTGACGGTGTAGAAATTCAGACTAAGGACTATGACGGTAACGCCGAGGAGCAGACTTGGTATCCAAACATTCACGGATTTAAAGGTAATGCGATAGCCACCACATACAGAGCTTGGACGCATAACGGCTATTCAGGTTTTACACATAAGATTTACTTTTTTAACGAAAAGTGGCAATCAGCTACAGAGGTCGCAGGTGGCAAGACTGACAAGCTAAATGCATCTAAGGCACAGCAGACTGCACTTGAAGAGTACCAAAAGTTTAAAGCCGAGTGTTTAAACGAGGGTTGGAACCCTGACGAGGGCGATATTGCCAACGCCGATCAACAAAACATTTACGGCACAGCTACCGAGCAGGCCGATGAGATCCCATTTTAATTAGGAGGCATAAATGGCAGTTGAAATAGATAAGATTGATGAGTTGGTAAACGACATTAAATCGTCACTGTACACATCAAAGACAAAGATTTTAACTGCCTCTCAAGTATGTGTGCTGTTAGGCCTTAGCCGTTACAAGTTAATCAAGTATTACAACGACTTAAGGCTACCAATACAACAACCATTTTATAAAGGTAAAGGTGGCTTCCCACGTTACTCGTATGCAGACGTGGAGACCGTGAGGGAGATTATCAGCAACCATGCAAGAGGCAAAATTTTTAACAATTAAGATTACCTTTAAACAGGACGATGCGACAGGTATGCGAGTGTTTTTTAACCACAAAATAAAGCCGAACACTCCATATGAGAAAAAGGAAATTGAAGTGCTAGGGTTGCCCTTGGTGCTAAAGGTAACGGCAGGCGCTGTCTATTTTAAAAGTCTAGGTGTCTGTATTGATTGCCAAATTAGAGAGGTTAAAAAATGGATTTACCATCATATATTGTGAGGCCTTATGTAAGAAGAGGGCGCTATAAGCAGACTAAAAGGGAGATGCAGGAGTGCAAACGTAACGAAGCTATTAAAAAGAAAATTGAAGAGTTGGAATTTAAGCTCAAGGCCAAGCGAGCTGACAACGGACTGTATGACTAAACATAAGGCTAAAGGCGCAGGCCCTTAGCCCTAACACTAAACAAACACTTGCATCTTAACAAACACTTAAGTGCAAGTAAAGGAAAATAAAATGAAGGGAATTACCATAAAAAACTTCATAAAGATACTTGGCAAGTATAACCAAGAGGCCCTTATCAGCCTAACAGCCCTCACCCCTGACGGCAATTATGAAGAGTGGTGTCTAGGTAAAGGCACAATCAAAGAGCACGACAACGGAGCAATCGTATCTTTACTGACCGTACGTTTAGCACGTGTAACCAACGAACGCATTTTAAGAAGCACCAAAATGGCCTGCGTGGAGTCTTTACGGTGCACCGTGGACGAGGTGCTAGACCGAGTAAAAGAGCGCTATGACCTAAAGGTTCTGCACGACACTTTTGGCACCGACAGCTTAACAGATGAGCAGGCATATGGCTTTTTAAAAACCATCATTGAACAAGACATAGAAGATCTAGTGATCTTGCTAGAGGATTTAAAGAGATTAAAGAGGGATTAATTATGAAACCAAATGAACATGACATTGCATTCAAATATGAGCTTATAAACGATACCACCGCCTATCTATACATAGGGAACGATAAAGAACCTTTTACATCTGTCAAGATAGACAAGGGGACATCACCAATAGGCATGATACTACAGGTGCTTATGTGTGCAAAAGAAGAACTTGATAATGCTGACATTACTATAAATGACAACAAGACCCCTAATCTTAGACTTGCATCTAATTTAAGGACGGTAGAATTTTACCTAAAACTAAAGGCTTTAAAAAACAAAAAAGATCCAATTGAGATAAGAATAGAAACTCCCTTATCTGACGAGGATAACGAAGTTATGTTGCCAAAATTCATGGAGTTAATTACAGATGAGGAGGGGAATGTATGTGCATGTTCCATATAATGGATATTTTTGCCGGCAAGATAAACGACATCATCAGTGAGCATATGTTGCATCAGGACGCAAGGCTAACCTATAGCATTGACAGTCAAGAATTTTATTTAGAGCTTAAAGCAAATACAAAAATTCAAGACGTAATAGATAGCACTGTTAAACAAAACAAGCTTGAGATGTTTGAATTTGAACTATTTACAGAGCGTCCTTACTCCCTAAGGATACACAAGCTCAAGTTTGACGATGAGGCCATCATTATGGGGCATCACTGTTTTACGAATGGCTTTTTTAAGATTGAGCTAACAATCTCAAAAGAGGATTTTATAGCAATAGAGGGCAAGATTAGGGACGCCATATACAAGTTTGTGTTAGAGCAGATGAACTACCACGAGGGAGCTAAGGTTGATTATGAGTAAGACAGACACGCTATACGAACAATTTTGCAATATCAGTGCTGAAATAGATAAGACAGGAGAAAAGCTTAACGAGCTATATCTTTACTACATGACGATTGTTGAGGAGCGTCTTAGCCCTAAAGACCGAATAGCTCACGAGGGGCTAAACGCTTTAGATGACGCTCTCACCAACCTAGAAAAATCTAGCGATTGTGTCAGCAGAATCCTAGAGCGTTGGACGCAAGATGAGGACGACATACACGAGCAAGATGAGGACGAGGGGCACGATAACCCTAATTTTATGAACAGATTTACAAAGATACAGTGAGGTAGCCAAATGAATATAACAACCGTACTTAATCTTATCAGATGCCATGTAGAGGACGATGAGCAAGGATTTAAAGAAAACGCTTTAGACCTCGCAAGGCATTTTGAACAAGAAGGACAAGAGGGCTTGTCAGCATACATTCTTACATTGATGCAGGCAGTGCCTACCCTAGCCCCACTTGATTGATAGATTTATAACCGAATTATAACCGTTTAACAGTTACTAAATCCGATGGATAAGCCATCTGTCGGATTTATAACCGAGGGTATAACCGATTTATAACCAAGGTTAATTAGATGACCTAGCGAAATACGAGGTCACCAAGGCGTAACGAGCCGTTACATCTTAGAACATGTAGCAAAACGCGACAGGTTGAATAAACATAAGGGTGAAGTTAATAGCAACACCCTTATCAAACTAAAGTCATTAAGGAGATAAATTATGACAGACATTATCGTACAGGACAAATTAAACGTGGCAGAAGTTGAAGTTAAAAATATAAACAATCGTCTTGTAACAACTTCTAGAAATATAGCTCAAGTGTTTAATAAAAGACACGCAGACGTTTTAAGAGACGTTAAGAATCTTATTGATAATCAAGGCAATTTTATTGAACGCAATTTTGCGTTGAATGAATATAAGGATCCTATAGGGCGTACATTGCCTGAATATCTTATAACCAAAGACGGCGTAACCCTTTTGGTCATGGGGTATACAGGTGAAAAGGCTATGCAATTTAAGATAGCCTACATTAATAAGTTTAATGATATGGAGAAAGCCTTAAATGGTGGCAGAGTACCAAACTTTGCAGACCCTATAGCCATGGCTAGAGAGTGGGCTGATCAACAGGAGAAACTTCTATTAGCTGAAAAGCAAAGAGACGATGCTATTAAGACTAAAGCATGGATAGGCTCCAAGCGTGAGGCAACTGCCATGAATACAGCATCAAGACTTTCAAGAGAGAATGAGATGTTACTAACCGAGATAGGCAACAGCAAGACCTATAAGACTGTAAAGGCCATACCGTGGCTTAAGAATTACTTTGCCTTGAGCAAGGGAACCTACATACAGATAGGTCGCAAGCTGTCTGCACTGTCCGAGCGTATGGGCGTTAAGACATTACAGATAGAGGATAGTAATTACGGCGAGGTTAAGGGCTACCATGTCTCTGTAATTAACAAGTTCAAAGAGCTTGTAGATAGCGACAACACCTATTTAAACAAATACAGATTAGCTGATTAGGAGATGATATGAGTTTACAAGAACACGAGATAAAAGAGCTAGATGAGCTATGTAAACAAATAACCTTAAAAAACTTTGAGATTAGGCTCTTACACAACAAGGTCAGAATGTTTATTCGTGACAGAGCGCTTGAGAACGATGCCAATATTTATAATGCCGAGTTGATGTTAAGGCAAGGGACAAGGCATATCAATAGAAGCAAAAACTTCTTTCAAGATTTTATTAACAGCAACACAGGAGCAAAAGATGATTAGTGCAGTAGAGGCAAAAGTTACAATTAACATAGACGGCGATCTTTTCTATCACAACTCATTCATAAAATACGATGATGGCGTTTACATAAGACTTGACGACCTGCCACGTATTGCCGAGCATTGGGGCTCAAATTTAGACCTAACCAAGCTTTTTGATTTTAGCCGTTACAGCGGAGGGGAGATATTGTTCTTTGAACTTGAGAACTATAATCAGGTTATCCCTTATCTTAATATCAAGCGAATAGCCATCACTTGTTTACGATGTAACGGTTTTCACCAAGCCTACGGTATAGCCGAGTCTTTTTTTTGGTCTAACTATAAAACAGCTTTTGAAAAGTACGGCAAGCCTGTAAAGCACGTATATTTGAACTAGGAGATGATATGGAGATATTAGGGCTTATCGCTGTATTGATAGGGATGTTCGGCGCCTTGGCTTGTGGAGCATATGGCTTTTATGTGCACTTTATCTCGCACGACTATGAGGTGCCTATAAATCTGCTGACATCATTCACCATGGGAGTAGGCTGTACTTTTATATCATTTATCCTATTTTACGGAGCGATAGCTATGATTTTAATTTTGTATAGCATTATTAAAGATAGTGTGAGATAATCAAGGCGGATTGCAAATTCATTTTTGTAATCCTCTATAATTTGGTTTCTCAAAGCCCCTTACCCTCTAGGGGGCTTTTTTATTTATAGTTGAAAAATAGTCCTTGAAATAAACGGATTGTAAACTATAATTATTCTAAGAATTTTAAAAATCCTATTGACATTTTATAAACAGCGTTCTATGCTCCTATACGACCCTAAGGCGTGGGTCGAGTGCCTGAAAAACACTTTTAACAGAACGCAACCTTTTCTACCCATAGTATAGCTGTAACTATACTGTGCGTCTATGGTAGGTGTCGTGTGATATACCTAAATAAACACGGCTGTCTGTTAGCAGTTTTTCAGCACCTACCACCACCTCTTAGATCTTTTAAAAACTGAAAAATAATCTAACAGGAGACTTTTATGTCTAACGTATCTATATTCAACTTTAATGCCAACAAAGTGCGCACCGCTATCATTAACAACCAAGTATGGTTTTGCAAAAAAGATGTCCTCACAGCACTTAATATATCGTATAAAAGTGACATTAATAAATCCCTAGATCCTAATGGGGTAGTTAATAACTCCCTCGTTACTTCGACAAGGGGTGTGCAGACATTAGCATTTGTTAATGAGCCGAACCTGTACCGTATTATTTTCAAGTCAAGGAAAGCAGAGGCTAGAGCTTTTCAGGATTGGGTATTCAACGAGGTGTTGCCACAAATACGCAAAACAGGGCAGTATGCTGTGCCTAAGATTGACAAGAGCCTGTCCTATGTTAAAAAGCTAGACGTTATCAAGCAGAGCTTGCCTAGTGAAATAGGTGCCACATTAGATGAGATTATAGACAAGGCTAAAAAGCAGGGCTTTATGATAGCGTCTAATCCAAACTGCAAAAACGCCACAAGACTTGATATGAATGTAAATGCCGAGGAGCGCTTGTTTGATATGTTTAACAAGTTGAATTTAAGTGTAGAGGCTAAGGCTGAATTAAAGAGAACCCTAGAGGAGATTAGGGATAACGAGGCTAGCCGTGTGAGAGCGAACGCCTTAGAGGAGCTCAAGCCTATTAAGAAATTCATTGATACGGTCGGTATGTACCAAGATGAACTAAGAGACTTTACTGCTAAATCCCTAAGGCAGTCCGACTGTCCACCCATCATGCCTTTTATATGTGCATCACTGCCACAATTAAGACACAAACTTGGCTAATATTATAACACAAGCCCTCGGAAAGTGAGGGCTTTATTTTTGTCATTAAAGGAAACTTAGCTTATTTGTGACATGTCTAGCAGTGACATTAGGATCAGGGTGAACATCTATATTAAAGATATGGCCACAATTCTTTTTATCAAAGACAGGATAGCCCTGATTAGCGTAAAAGTTATAAACACGGAGCTGATAGTCTAGACTGCTCTCAAAACGATCGCCCCCACCTTGAGCTTTTATAGCATCGTCAAAAGGTTTTTGCAGGATAAAGACATAATCAGCATAAGTCCATAGGCTCAAGTTTTTATGCATAGTCTCAACAAGTGCATAGTTTAGCCGACGCCCTGCGCACTGATAGGCTATTGTTGACATATAGTATCTATCAGATATGACAACCTTTCCATCGGCAAGGGCAGGGCGCACTACATCGTTAAAAAGCTGATGCCGAGCTGTGAGCATTAAGAGGAATTCGCTTGTGGCGTCCATAGGGCAGTTGGACTTGATAATGTCACGCAACCGTTCGCCTAAAGGTGTAGAGCCTATCTCTCGGACGGTTACCACCTCACGTCCCTTAGACTTGATATAGTCCTCTATGTACGGCATCACTGTGCTTTTGCCTACACCGTCCATACCTTCCAATGCTATATATATTCCTTTATTCATATAGTCCTCTAGTTTAATATAACAAACACGCCTGTAAAGGTCATGATAACAAGTGATAGGGCGATAACAGACAGCAGGCGATTAGCGCTATCGGCCTCGTCTTTGTCGCTAGAGAGCGCAGACATAATAAATTCTTTGAGTTTGTTTAGCATAAAAGCCTCCGTACTTAATCCACTTTGAGAAAATCCTGACCGTATTTGTTTATATAGAGCAGAGGGTCGTCATGTACAGCTATATTGCAATTAACGGCCATGAATGACGCATAAAACCCATAGCCTATAGTGCCAAATATAAGGATAAGGAACACTACCACATCTAGGACTTTAATTGCAGGAGCGAGGGCGTCTATAGCCTCTAGGTATGGGAATAGACATAAAAGACCTACAGCCACCAAGAAAGCCTTTATAGCTATGAGTGGTTTTGTCATATAGCACCACATACGGAACGCTACCACCGTCAGCACCACAACATCTTTACTTATCATATAAACTCCTATTTAATTTCCGTCCCACATATCTCGCCATGCCTTGGCTTGCTGTTCAAAAGAATTGTGATTAGAATGCAGTTTTCCTTTTATCCTGTCGTCACAAGCCCTAAAGAATAACCTGTCAGATACATACATAATAAGTCTAGGGATAACAATCAGACTTAAGAGAGTTATAAGCATCATGTCAAGTTACTCCTCTCACCAAAAACCAAAACAGAGACCCTAGGATCATAACAAGTACCATGTCACGCCCATAAGGAAGCCTAGGGTCAAAGTTTTGAAAATCAGAAAAATTTTGGGAGGGGTTATATAGAGTAGGCACCGTATCGCGTGGGGGCAAGGGGTCTAAAAGCGAATGGGGTACCTCTAATTTTTATACGCATTTGAAACCATACAGGTAGTACAGAAACTTGTCTGATTACTCTCAAGGTGACCCACATTTGACCCATACCACGCCCCTGCCCCTGATACTTAAGGCTTTAATCTGATTACCACAATCAGCCCCCAACCATTCAGCCCCATACCGTCACGCCGTGCATACCTATCACCAAAACCCTGCCTATTGGATCCCTTAGCCCTGTAATTCACTTAGTCCAAAGTTTCAAAGTTGTTTGTTTGTGGGTTTACTTATGGCATAATGGCATAACGTCATAAAGCTATATCAGCTTAACGGCGTATCAGGATAACGGCATAACCCTGTACACGTGACATGCATGTACCACCCCTGCCCCTCCCCTGATACTTGATACGATACTAAGATATGTTTGTGTGGTGTGGTGAGGAGGGGTGTGGTGGCGTTAGCCTAAGTTAAGTAGTAGCACTATGTACCGAACTGCAAAGCGCTGAATACGCTGATCGGTCTTTGTAGCACTTGATACTTGATATACTAGATACTAGATAACTATATAATATATATACTAGGACGCGCGCGTGAGATTGTTACCCCTTGAATACAATTAAAACCTTAAAATACAACGCTGTCAATACTTTTAAAACGCTTAGAACAATATCACGGCTTTACGCTACTTTATGCACTGAATAGCATCAAATAAACATACATATCACGCCACTTTGATAGCAGACATAAAAAAAAGGGCATTAAAGCCCCTAAAATCAAATATTTATCTTTAAAACCCTAACAATTCAAGGATCCACCAAACAAAAAACGATATACAAATACATGACGTTACAGGCACAATAATCCACCAAAATACCTGCCCATTAAAGAAATTATAAATTTTATGCTTTAATGTCAGCTTTTTAACCATGTATCTGCATCTATATTCACCAATTACACCAATTTTATAGGCCCATTTAGTAAACTCAATATTGCTCTTTAATTCTGTACCTAGCTTATTGTATTCATCTGTACTTAATGATGTATAGTATTCTAAGGGCTTATAATTCAAAGATGCGTCAAAGTCATACTCTTTATATGTTGGTATACTGTTCCAACGTGGCTTATATTTCATGAAGTCAGATGTCATTTTTAGATCCCCTATGTGTAAAGGGCCGTGAAGCCCTTTATTATTGTTATACTATCCTGATAGTACCACGCTTAAAAGCCAAATTGATCGCCTTAGTCATTTTTTTAGCGATTAGCCATTCATCATAATCTAGATCGCCGTCTATATTGTCAAATTCAACCCCTATACACATTTGTGTGCTTAAGTCATACGCCACAAAAACGATCGCCTCTTTATTTGCGTCAATGTCTTTTTTATCTTTGGTGATATCACTTAGTAGCATGTTTGTCCAAATATAGCGATCGTCACCGTCAGACGGCTCAAACTCATATCCTGCCACAATGTGGCTTAATGCGTTAACACTATACAATCTTTTATCTTTTAATATTGATTTAAATTCCATTTTTTGAGCCTCTTAAATTAAACCCTTTATAGCCCTGATATAAGCATTCTTTGATTTACATTCTTTGATAGTTTGAACGCCTATATACTCAAACAAATTTGAATAGCCCTCTTTAAACAGTTTGATATTTGCCATTTTTTTTAGTATTGATATACAGCTCTTCAATTTCAGCCATGTAGCGATCATTACCATGGTTAAATATTAAATTCATCTTATTAACCCTCTATCTTTTTTTTATTACCTTCAATGTACAGCCAAGCACTAACCAAACTTTGAAACTCAAATGTTTCATTATCGCTATAGTTGTAACTATATAATTCATCTATAAAGTCATTCAATTCTTGCTGTGTGCTTACATCATTGTGGATCATGTCCAAATAATCCAAATAACAAAATAAATCCATTTTTTGAATTTCATGGCTAAACCGTCTACAATCGGTTTCAATAGTTAAATATACAAAATCAAAATTTTTATATAAAAAGTTGTATAGATTATTGTCAGGATTTTGCAAATTCATTAAAACCTTAAGCCCCTCATAGCCGTATACAGTAACGGGCTCTAATCCATCAACCTCTAAATCTATTTTTACATTCATTGTTATACAATCCATTTTTAAAGTCTCCCCATTAATCCAACAGTAAAGGTCTTTTTACATTCATCTTTGACGGCATATATATCAAAGTCTAATTTTTTATATAAAGCTATCAAAATGGCGTCAAATGGGTTTAAATGCGTTTTTATACATAAAGAGCCGTCATTCATGGTTTTACAATCTATAATATGCGCAATTTGTTCAGAATTATAAATTTTTCCATCTAAGAAAAAAGACGCTTTAATTATGTAACGGCAAAATGTTATCTGTTTTATTAATTCAGCTTTTAAAATTGGTTTATCCATGGTACACCTCTATAAATGTGATACAGTTATGTCTTTATAATCAAGGTTAAAATTTTCAGTCAAGGCCTTTAATATCTCAACTTCAGGGGCGTTTGTGCCGTTTATGATTAGTAAAGAATCCTTCATTTTAAACTCACAAATTTCTGCAATTTCATAAGTACGATAGACCTCGCCATTATGGTAAAAATTAGCTTTTATGTATTTTCTAAATCCTGTTTTTGAATACCCACATAAACACCATAATAAAAGGGGTTTATTGTCTATAGGTTTTAAACAATTCATATTTTTATCCCTCTAAAAACTGACTTAAAACTAATATAAAATTTAAGATAAATGCCACTATAAAATATATAAATATCATTCTTATAATTCCTGCTAACATATTAAACCACCCCTGCCTTCCAAGCTCTCTCGGCATTTTCACGACCGTGAAGTCTAATATTCACATATCTAAATACCTGTTTAATCTCCTCTTTACTTTTTATAAAAGCACACTTGATAAAATCATCTTTACGCATGATTGATTTAAATTCAAAACCGTAACGAGGGCTGTAATAAACATCAAAGAAATGTGCGCCTAACTTGATATTGAATTCAACACTTCCACCTTGATATACAGCACTAACATATTGAAAGTCTGCCTTGCTTAACTGTTCTATTCTAAAAACCTCGGCGCTTTCATTTATTGATTTAAATTCTGTATCCAATTCAATTAATGCATCATTATCAAGTTCAATATTTTTGTTTTTTAGTAACTCAATAAAATCATCTAATTTAAAACTATTGTTATAAACCATATTTATATTTATCTCATTAAAATTAATGTCTGCAATAAAGCCATCACGGCTGATTTTAAAAGTTGTATTTAATTTGTTATTTTTCATTTTATAACCCCCTATATAAGTGGTTTCTTTTAAGTTTCTTAGGCGTTTGCCCTTAACATGTTTACAGTATAGCTCGCAAAATCAGGGAAGCAAGCATATTTTTCTAAAATTTATAAATAAATATCTAAGTAAATGAATTTAAAGAGATTTTGTTTTAAAAATTTTCTTGATTGACCGATATATACATCTAAATATATAAATAGTTCAAAAAATTTTTAAAAAAGATATTGACATAAGTTTTCTTATATTCTAATATTTAGACATGTTCAATACACGGAGGGGTGAATGCGAACGAGATTAGAACTATATGGATACAAATTTGATTCTATATCGCATTTATTAAGGGTTTTAGGATATAGCAAGCCTTTATCACTAAATCAAATAAAAAACTTGTATGGTGATATAGACAAATTAATTCAAGCAAAAACACGCGAGACCGATCCTGATAAGGTCAGATCTGAATTAGGGCGCCTGATTGCTAAATACAACGGTGTACCAATTCAGACGCCTGTAAATCAGAATGGGGATCAGGTGTTAAAAGCTGTAAAAAACTTAGCTTTAAATAGATTTATTTTTTCTGAAAGTGTTGATCGTGATATTGATAGTATATTAAAGATGTATGACGATCCACGCAGTGCAGATGAAATAAAAAGGGCTTTATTATCCGATATTTAAGGGGTTTTCTATGATTAAGGAAAATATAACAGACTTGCTCCATGATGGGCGAGCACGCATAAACATAGGCGTTACAGATATAGGCGTATATTTGGCTATTGGTGTGAACACGGTCCTTATAACAATGATTTAAAGGTTCTACAATTGCACACAGGGGATGCGTCTGATTTTCAGGTTGAATTTTACACGGATTTAAACGCTATAGACGATCCAATTATTGAGCGTATGGGCGTGTTTCAATCGTGGATTAAATTCTTGGACGATCAAGGATATACGGCTGATATTGATTTACAGGGCTATAAAGCGCATTTATTCAAGTGCCTGAACGATGAAGACCAAGGAGGGGACTATAGATACGTATTTGCCCTACTTAAGGATTAGGCCCCATAATATGGAATGTTCCATAATAAGGAAAATGTGAGATGTGCCCCATTGTTGACACGATGGGATATTTTGGCACAGGTTATGCTTAGGCAGGCTGTTGCTCCGAGCTAACTGTGACCACGCAG
Source organism: Anaerobiospirillum thomasii (assembly GCF_900445255.1). Classification (NCBI taxonomy): domain Bacteria; kingdom Pseudomonadati; phylum Pseudomonadota; class Gammaproteobacteria; order Aeromonadales; family Succinivibrionaceae; genus Anaerobiospirillum; species Anaerobiospirillum thomasii. The sequence continues at coordinate 275,790 of NZ_UAPU01000007.1, read as the reverse complement.
GTGCCCATCTCAAAGAACCTAAAAAAGGCCAAGTGAGTAGGTACGATTTTCAAACTGACGTCCTGCCCCTCTAGTGAGTAGGCACGATTTTAAAACTAAACCAAATTAAAGAGGAATAGGGGGCAGACCCCTAGTTTTGGAGAAATATCATGAGCGATTTTAACTTTACAGCTGACTATAGTTTTAATGACGGCGTTTTGATTGCTGAAACCACTGTTAAAATAAACGATCAGGAATATTATGACGAGATACCTTTCTTTTATGAATATGGATTTTTGCTTGAAAGTGTAACTAATACGATTGATGAAGTTCTAACCGATGAACAGGAATATCAGATACAACTGACTCTTAACAACCTGACAGCAAAAGTAAGAGATGATATTAAAATGGAGCGTGTCTTAGCTAGTATCAGTCTTATAAGCCACGACCATGGCGAGCTTAGGTTTAGATGGAACTTTATGGACTACAGCTTCGCATGCAAGCATTATGATGGTGAGGACAAATTCTACATCTTACAAGAGCAATTGAGCTTTACCAACAATACAGAGCTATGGACTGAATGTGAGTTCCTGACATGGGATGACTTGGTAATTTAATAAGTGAGTAGGCACAAATTAGGCGTCTAAATAAGGCGCCTTTTTTATTTGTGTGATAGAATTAAACTATAGCGTTTATTTGTGGAGCGTATCATGAAAGAGTATGACGGCATATATTATTTCAATTCAGACACATTTGTCCCTCACCAAATTAAAGTGCTATATGGTAGCGTTAGACGCTATGCAGACCTAAATGCAATCCCTTATGTTGACTTAGTTCTTATGTTAAAAGGCGAGGATTATATAACCCCTCGTTATAAGAATATCTTTATTGAGACCTTAGATTTAAAGCACGCAAATTCAAGAGCCAAGTTAAATAAATTCATAGATAGGGCTGATAAAAGGTGCCTGTTAAATAAGATGATGAGCTCGACAGATGTTATATCAAAGTACGAGCTCTTGGAGATGATGAGGTTTTTAAATGCTGATAAGGGCTAATAATTGGTGATGATTAAGGTGTCCTCACCTGCCTGCTTTCTTTTATTCTGATTGAAAGAGAGTGAACTAAAAACTGTGTAAACGAAGATAGATGATTTAAAATATAACCATTATCGGAGTTTACTTAATATGGCAAGAATTAAACATAGCCCAATGGCTGAAAAGATAGCTGACCTTATAATGGAGCACTACAACCCAAAAGATGCCCAGAGTGCTCAAGATGCTATTAAAGAAGCATTTGCACCTGTTTTTGAAAGGATCCTTAATACTGAGCTTGATGCTCATTTAGGCTATAGCAAGAGCAGCACTGATGAGAAGGAGACCACCAACAGGCGCAACGGCTATTCTAAGAAAACCATTCAAGGCTCATTTGGTGAGGCAGAGATCAACACTCCACGTGATCGTGAAGGAACCTTTGAGCCAGTAATTATCCCAAAAAGGGAAAAAGACGTATCTCAGATAGAGCAAAAGGTCCTGGCCATGTATGCAAGAGGCATGAGTCAGAGGGATATAAGCTCAACCATTGAGGAAATCTATGGTTTTAAGCTCTCTCAAGACAAGATCTCCACTATAACGGACCTTATCCTGTCGGATGTTAATGAGTGGCTTAACAGGCCGTTAAAGCCTCTGTATACCTTTGTCTTTGTAGACTGCATCTATGTCAAGATGAAGAATGACAAGGGCTCTACAGAGAATCATGCCGTATATGTAATATTAGGCTTAGATGCTGAGGGGTATAAAGAGGTTTTGGGGCTTTATATATCCCCAACAGAGTCAAAGTCATGTTGGATGAATATATTTGACAATATCAAGAGCAGAGGCGTTAAGGACATACTTTTCCTGTCTATGGACGGTGTCTCTGGTCTTGAAGACGGAGTAAAGTCTATATTCCCGCAGACAGTTGTACAAAGATGCATTGTGCACCTTATACGCAATGCCTGTAAATATGTCCCTTACAAGGATTTAAAGGCTTTCTGTGCCGACTGCAAGGCAATGTATGGAGCTATTAATGCAGAGGCAGCTGAGGAAGCTCTGCTGCACCTTATAGACAAATGGGGTGATAAATACCCTGGAGCTATAAGGGTGTGGGAGAACAATTTCAACCATGTAACACAGCTGTTTAACTATCCATCGGCAATACGCAAAATCATGTACACCACTAATGCTATAGAGGCCGTAAACTCCAGCTTACGTAAGGTCACTAAAATAGGTATGTTTGAGAACAAGAATGCCGTGTTTAAAGTCTTTTATTTAAGAATTACAGGCGACCTGGCCAAGAAATGGGGTGTGAGCAGAGTCAGGAACTGGACATCTGTCTTAAACCAGATGACATGCATTGATAGTCTGGCTGAACGTATAAGGCCATATATAAACTAGTTTTTAAGCGTATAGGAGCAAGCCCGCCGCGCGGATAGGTAATACTACGTATTACCTATGGGTTGTCGCATCCTGTAAAACATAGAGCCAAGGGAGACAAAACGTGATAAACATGGGATTCCTGCCCCCTCAGCCATTTATGGACAAGCCCCTACGGGGTTGGCTACGCCAATCCATAAAAGGCTTTCAGGGGCAGGAAGAGGCAAAATCATGAAATGAGGTATTGAATTGTTGAAAAAAACAAGATAGCATAAATTTAGATTCTAAAATTGCGCAATTAAAGAATAAGAGATCTTAGTTTACACAGATCTCCGTTCCCTCCCGATTGAAACAATAGTGTTTATAATACTTATCCTTAACCTGCCCACCAAACAAGTCCCTCGTTAATTCCGTGCTGTTAATTGTCATGATATATTTAAAAGGCGCAGTGGATAGGTACGATTTTAATCGTATGAAGTCCTGCTCTTTCCATTTTGCGCCGTTACCGTATTTGTTTTCTATACAATTGTACGGAGGATCTAAGAATACAAAATCGTTTTCAGTGGCTGTACTTAGGGCGTCCTGATAGTCAGCACATAAGATCTCGGTTGTCTTAAGGAGCTCTAGGTTCTCATCAAGTAAATAGGCGCCGTGAAACTTGCCTTTAAACCCATAGTGTGAATTAATATCTCCATTCTTTTTATATCTGACAATGCCATGGAAAGCCATTTTGTTTAATGTAAAGAATAGGGCCCACTTGTTAAGGCCTATGAATTGAGACTCAAGCCCATTGACAGCGTCTCTTACCTCATAATAGAAAGCTTTTTTAGCGTCCATGGTCTCAAGGCTATCGTGATATTCTTTTAAGACAGCTATGTCTGCACGAACCTGCTCGGCATTGTGTTTGAGCTCTAAATAAAAGTTAATAATGTTTTCATTAAGGTCGCTAATAACACTGTGAGGTCTTGCTAAGTGCCAAAACACAGCGCCACCACCAAAGAATGGCTCATAGTATCTGTCATAGTGAGTAGGTACTAAATGTTCAAAGTATCTTATCTCAAGTTTCTTTCCACCTAAGTGTTTGAGTATCGGTAGCATGTCGTGTTCCTGTGGTTAATCGTCTAGTTTCTGATGACAACTATTATACACATATTTACAACGCATTAATGAGCCCCTATAATAATCAAGTAAACTTTTCTAACCGTGGTATAAACATATGACAACTAATAATTCAAAAGAGTTTTATATAAACCTTAAAAACAAAGAGCTGTTTGAGATTTTAGGCAGACATGTAAGTGAAAACGACTTGTTACTGCTAAAGGCCGTGTTTAAATTTAACCCTGAAAAGCCTAAGACCGTAGTTAATCTTATGGTTGCCCTGATACCAATTGCAGAGGCTTTAGATGAGTTAGAGGAGACAGGGATTGGTTCAGGTGATGTAGGTTATATCTCTTTTATTAAGGGTAATGCGCTCGAGGCTTACTTTGCTTTAAATGAATTGCGTGCACGTGATGAAAAGCTAGCATTAATTACAACCCCTAATGGATATTTAAATGCCGAGGCTGTGTGTGACGTACACAAAGACAGTAACGAGGACTCCGTAAAAAATATTTTTTCTAAATAAAGTCTTAAAAGGTTGTATGTCTGACAGTGGGGACTGACGCATGCGACCTTTTTTATTTACATATCAGTTGGCAGATGTGCTTTATTAACCTCACTCTCCCATGCCTCTTTGCAGTGGTCTTTGCCAAAAGGCCTGAATAGCAAATCAATAAACCATCTTAACAACTTGCCATACCAATATCCTTTTTGATTTAAACGCCACGCATTAGCGCTGATTGTCATGTCTGCATAGCACTTGTAATCATGCTTAAAGATGCTGATTAGTAACCCTATAAAACACATCAAGACTTGGTCTATAGAGATTAATAACTGCTTTAAATTTCTAAAAAAGTTTCTCATAAATCCTCCTAATATTACTACATATTAACCAAATAAAAGAAAATTCCGTAAGGTATAAGAGCTAACCCTATTAACCCTAGAGCAATACAAATCCTTAAAATATTTGTCCAAAAGGCTCCATTAAAAAGCTTATGCCTCTGCTTGTCTAATTGTGAAATTGACTTATCATTCATTTATTAAACCTTCTCATAAAGCTAGCAATATCTTTAATTAGTTTAAAAATAAAATATAAACCAACCCCATAAGCACAAACAGCAATACCAAATAATAAGAATTGCCCTATAAAATTCATGTTATCCATAAACAGTACCACGTAAAACAACTCATTGACATCAAGAGTAATCTGCATTTATTATATCCTTATCTAACGTATTTTAAAAAGGCACTAAATCATGGTGCCTTTTGTTTTAGTTGATAATAAATCTGTATAAATCAATGGCCGAATAAATAGCAAACAGAACAGCTATAGTTACAATAGACCACTCTAAAATAATTTTAGGTACACCATTCATAAGTTTTAATAACACAAGCAATATCAACGCAATACTGCCTTGAGCCTCCGTATTGTTTGTAAAAACATTCATCATAAATTATAATGTCCTTATAGATGTTTATATATAATAAAAAAAGGCACTGAATTAAGGTGCCTTTTGTTTTATTTAATTGCTAGTCCTATACAAATAATCAAGAATGTAACTCCATTAATTAAGCCAAGAACTGATAAAGCATATAGGTATTTAAACCACTTAAATTGATTAAAAAACATATTCTATCCTTTAAATTTACTGAAAACTTTAGCATTAAATGCTATACTCCTTTTGTGGTCTTTATTGTGTAAATAAAAAAGGCACCTCTTGTGGGTGCCCTTTCTTTTTGTACCTAGCAACTAGGCTGTATAATCTTTCATCTCATATTCAATCTTGATTTTATTTAACTCATCAACTGATTGAGCATTATTAATCTTATCTTGTAATGCCCACTTTTGCTGATAAATGTTAAGACCATTACCAATGTGTTCTGCCAACAGCGTCTTAAGGTTTTCAAGGGTTACCTTTTGTACGTGGTTATCATAGTCACGATAATCAACTGAAGTTTGACCTTGAGAAACAAGGGCAAAAGTTGATATTAAATCCTCTAGGTTGGAGCGAGTACGTCTATCGCCATTACATTTAAAGCCAAGGCTTGATTTAAAGTACATGTTTTTGTTTAAGTTGTCCTCAAACTTAGCCGACCTTGTCTCAAGCTCAAGTAATTTATTCTGCTTAAGCTCGTCTAATGTAAGCAAGCAGTCGCCAATAGGCCAACCATAAAACTTAAGCACGCTGTCTTTTAATTCCTGTACAGTATAGCCATTGTTAATTGATAAGGGTTCATTACCTGCATCAATAAAGGCCTTATAATCTGCATCTGAATTGTCAACAAACTTAAGCTTGTCCTTGTCATACACCTTGCCGTTATCTAACTTGTAGTAAGGGGTGTATGCATTTTCAGTTTCAAAGTCTGTAATGTCGTTTAGGTCTGTCATGTTATCTCCTAAGATATTGATGATGTTTGATCTACCTCGGTAAGGTCGCCTAGATTTAGTGGCTTACCCCTGCCGTTAAATGAAAGGTGTGCTCCCATTCTTACCTCGTACGCTTTGGCTTGTGTTCTAACAGGTGCAGATAACACAGCTTTTCTATCAAAGAGTATTAAAGAATTTAAATGACATCTGAAAAATCCAATTGCATTTAAATTATTTTCAAGTGTAATGTTAGGGGAGCTGTGGAATATTATCTTTCCTTGATATGTACACAAGAATAAAAATATATTGTTAGGGGCTTCTGTCTTAGAGGTTAATGTAACACTGCTTCTATCGTCAAATGTTAGCGTACCATTCCACACTTGAATAATATCTTGTTTAGGACTGTCTGCTAACTCTATCTTGCTGTTCTCTATGATATATACATTAGCCAATGCTGATACGGTTAATACCTCTTGTGTTGCATCTGTCTGTTTAAAGTTAATCCCCTCAAAAGAAAAGTTTCCTAACTGACATAACACTCTACCTAATGTTACATTATGGCCATTAGATCTAAATATCAAGTAGCGACCACATTGTATATGTACTAGCTTAAGATATTCTGAATGCGTGAAGTCGGTTAGGAAATTAATAATCACATGAGTATTGGCTTTAATGTTTTGATAAGCATAAGATACAGCTCTTTGTAAGTCAGCAAAAGGCTTTTGCTCTGTGCCGTCTGCTGTGCTGTCATCGCCATTAGCTGATACGTTAATCGTTACGTTGTCTTTATTTTTCATATAGGTTTTATCTAATAACTTAGTAGCCAAGTCTTTAGATATTTGCTCGGCTACCAAGCCATTGATTTTAATATTACTCATAAAAATACCTCGCCGTTAAATGGTTCTACATATAATGTGTTAGGTTGTTTCTCGCTTGGAGCTGATGCTACAAATTCAACCTTGCCCTTGTTTAATGTCTCTTGAATATTATTAATCTGCTCTGACGGAACAGCTGTTTTAGGGTCAAGCTCATACTTCACCCCTTGTTTTTGCAGTACAATCTTTTTGATAAGTGGCATAACATCTCCTCATGCAATAACAAAATATAATCCGTCTTTGGTAATTTGATTTTCATCTGTGACTGACTGCCACACTACAGCATTTTGTAGCCCCTCGGTTACAGCTGTATCAATCAAGGATTGTGTGTCAGTCTTATTGAGTACAGCATCGGCTGTAGCATTAGCTAGGTCGGCTTGATTAGGTACAGCTACATTACCTGTAAATGTGCCACCTGCTTTTGGCATTAACTTAGATAGCTCCACATCTACATTATCTGCCCTTGTCTCAAGTGCTGTGACCTTGGGTTCAACAATATCAACACGTGCAGTAAGGGCTGTGACCTTATCGTCTACCTTTTCAATCTCCTTAGATGTGGCTGTTGCCTTGTCATCAAGTAATTGATGTAGCTGTTTAGTGTTAATAACTCTTGTATCCTTAACAGCCTTAAGCTCATCAAGGTTCTGTGTTGCAAGGTCGGCTACCTTAACTACGCCTGTAAATTCTGCACCATCTAATCTTGCATAATCCGATAGGTCTACATTAATTCTGTAGTCAGCATAAGTGACCTTGCCATTAGTGCCCTTGACATAGTAACGATAGTAGAATGGAACCTTAGTTGGATCTTCAGGTAAGTTTGTATCGGCGCTAATCTGAATGTACTCTTTAGCCTCGGTCAGCAAGGTGAGGTATCTAGTTCCTACAGTCATAGTGGCTTGATTAAGCTTGATAGAATAATCCACTAACGCAAAAACCACATCACCTTTCTCTTGAGCGTCAAGCCTATGAATCAGCTCCTCAATCTTTTCCTTAACGGACTTATCAAGGTCGGTAATATCCTTTTGAATATCAAGGATATTGTGTACGGTTGCAAGGGCTTTATCATTGTCAGCTGTGAGACTAGGGATACCGCCGTAAACCACTTCCTTAAATGTCTTTGTGCCTCGTATCTCTTGATTGTCTGTAGTATTAACAGCTGTCTTAAGTTTCTCTAAGGCCTCTTCAATCTGCTTGGCTATCTTTACATCAAGGCTACTTGTTATCTCCACAAAGTCTTGTATGCCTTGGTTATATACCCACATCTTATAAGACTTAGTGATGTACACTTTGGTTGTATCTCTAGGCTGTGGTAGCTCCTCTGTGTCTATGAACACAAGCTTGTCATAGATTGATAGGTTGTTCTCGCCTGCATCAAGTGAAGTAATTTCAATGTTCAAGGTGTTGCCAAGTACAGCACCGATACCGCTTGCCTTACCCTGCACTACAGCTTGTAGCAGTTTCTCCTCACGCTTTATGTAGCGTGCATCACCCTCTGCTATCGTCAGTTGGTCTTTAGGTATCTCTGTTTTCTTAGCGTAAAAGTCTTTGATAGATAAACCATCACAATCATACTGCGCTATCTCTGCTATGCCTGCACGGCTTGCATAATCAGCGCTTGGAACTACAGCATCAATGGCTAGCGAGTTTGCTGTTGTGGCTATGTCTGCAAAGTCTGCATTGATGGCTTTAGTTGCTGTGTCGGCTAGCTCTGCATGCTTAGCAAAGTCTGCATTAATAGCCTTGTCGGATAGGTCAGCCTTGTGAGATGTTAGAGCATGGCCTGCTTGGTCAGCTGTGGTAGCTACAGTTGCCTGTGCAGAAGTGCTAGCATGTCCTGCTGTTGTAGCATAGGTAGCATTACCACTAGTGTTTGCAAATGCCACACTGTCAGCTGTCTTTGCATGGTCTGCATTCTCTGCTGTGCGTGCACGGTTCACACTGATAGGAAGCTGTGTTGAATTGCCGTGAGTTGTGAACGAACCTGTAGCGTCTCCTGTTAAGGTCACTGAAAAATTATTTTGAAGTGCAGTTGCTGTATCAGCATTACCTTGTAGGTCGCCTTTAAAGGTTCCCTCAATAACTGTATTCTTATCAAGTAATTGCTGTGTGGATTTAGGTATGTTTGTTGCCATAGAGTCTCCTTACTCGGTTGCTTCTTTAGATGGTTTTGCTTGTGTTAAAGTCATGAATTTATCAAAAGGATCTTCAGGGTTTATATCGCCTTGTAGCCAATCAATCATTGTGCCGATCCACTTAAAAGCAAACGAGGCAGGTGGGATGCCTGATACAAGAGCAAAAGCATAGCCTAGGTCACGCCACTGTCTATGTGTCCACTCCATGTCGGTGCCCTCTGCCATAATGTCGGTTGCAAGTCTAAAGCCCTGTTGTGGGATTGTGATTGTGGCCACGTTGAAGTTAGAGCTTGTGTAAAAGTTTTCATCAAGGAAAGTCTCGTTGTACCATGTGGTCATAAATGCTCCAATGAATGGGATCATGGCTGATACGGTACGGAAAGGGGAGCCAAGGAGCGTGTCAAGTTTATTATCAAATACGGCGTCCTCGTCCTCTTCCTCTTTCCAAGCCTGTGTAAAGACTTTGTTAATAGCATCTGCGATCATGGCAGGGAGCCATATGGTAAAGAAAAACACTCCTAACTGCGCTTGGAATTTTTTCACAAGGTTAGCATCTTTTGTGTTTTTACTTGCCATGGCCGAACGGCTGATAAATAGATTAGCGATTGTCCAAAAGTAGTTTGAAAATTGTGTTAACACCTGCACCCAAGGATGGTCACGTTCAAGTGCAGATGTATCTACCAAGTCAAAACTACTTGAAGTTTCACGCACATTATCGTCAGCAAGTGCCACGGCCTCGGCATGAGCCCTGTCATATTCAGCTGTCCCCTCGACCCATATTTTATTGCCACTGTTCCGTTCAAATTCAGCCTGCCTTTTATTCATGACCTCTGAATATTTGGCGTCCCATGCTATCAAGTCAAGCTGTCTTTGTAATGCCTGCTGTGCAAAATAGGAGTGATTAACAGACAGCTCGGCTATTTGTTTTTTGCGAGCCGATACACTGTCAAGGGAGAATGGGTCAGTGGACGGTAGAATTACATCTCGGCCTATCAACAAGTCCACATTGACGGTGAAGTCCTCAAGTCTAGTTTTCATAAAAGCCGAGTGCTCTAATGCTCGTGCTTTCATGTCCGAGTGATTGGCCACTAAGTTAAATGCCGACTGCATTAACATGGCCTTGTCGGTTGTAGCCATAAGAGGGCCTAGCTGTGACGTGCCCTGTATAGCGTTGTTAAAGTTGCCAAACATAATCATAGCGCTTGACAGCTTTTTAAACTTTATAAGCGCCTCATAAAAGCCCTTCATGTTTTCAGGCTGTTTTGTTTTGGTGTTGTTAGAGATAGCTTTCAGCCAAGGCTCAAATATTTTTTTACGGAGTTCAGGGTGTTTTTTCTCTAGAAATACTCTCACGGCCTCATGGTTTAAAAGTTTCTGTATATGCTTAATGCTCGGCTGTACGTTTGCATAACGGATCACACGATCGGTGCTTGTAATTAACTTTGTAATGTCAGTGCTTATTGAATATGCAGTGTTCCATTTTTTGCGCTCATTCATAAAGCCATGGCTGACCATAGCTCCTACCTTGTCTCTCTCCTCTTCAATATCAAGTATCTGATATTCAGCGCCTGCAATAGCGTCCTCTTCTCTAAGCAGAGGCATGTAGCCACCCCTATAGGTCACGCCCCACGCTGTTTTAAAGCTGTTATGCTCCTGCTTGACGGCGGGGTAACCATTGAGATGGTAAAAAGTTTTCTGCGCCTTTTCAAAAGTCCCCTCATTTAAATCCCATAAGGCCTGTACTGTATCCATTAATGGCTTATCAATGTAGCCTTGTTTCTGCATGGTATCTAGGAAGTCATCAAGCATAGCCTCGTCAAACTTAGAATTACGAAGTCTGATCGTGTCTATTAAACACTGACGGTTGTAATTGTTTCCTACATGCGCAACAATTCCCATAAGCTCTACATAAGGATTGCCTTTATGTTCAGGGTGATTGCCTAGGTCATAGCCCAACCATTTAGCAGTGGCTATAGTTTTTTCTCGTGGCTTGGTTTTAAATTTTTCAGTTAAGGCCTTTCCATAGTTGGACATAATGTCGCTTACTGATTTTTTGTAGAGATTAAGATCGTTAATATAAGAGGTACAGGCCACACGAAGGGGTTGATATATGTACTTCCAAAAAGGCCCATATTCTTTTCCGTCAATGTACTTACATACAGAGCTTACTTTGCCTATATTCATAAGCACGCCCTCAAAAAATCTAGGGACAAGAGATTTAACTAGAGCTTCAGGAAGTTGCTCAAGATTGCCCTCTTTGTTTCGTGAAACATCTAACGAGGCAAGCATCTCCTCGGCTTGTTCGGCTACAGTAGTGTCTCCTAGCTCCTTGATTTTCTGATTGTAAGACGCCTGTGTCTGTAAAGCTGTAAGCTTATTCATGGTGTTGTTAAGGTCGCCTAGCGTCATGTTTCTGTAGAATGTGATGTCGTCAGTCAATAGCTCGGCTACAGAGTTAAAGGTGTCAGGATCATTTTTTTGCAAAAACTCCATTCTCTGTTTGTGCTTTAGTGTATTGCGAGACAGGCCTAAACGGACAAAAGCCTCGTGACCTATAGTGGTGTGCACCATGCTATATTGTTTTTTGTCATTGTTGCCCTTGCCTTTTTTAGAATAGCGATCAAAATAATTTTGTAGCCTTTTTGCCTCACCTCGGAACTTCTTTTCAATATCAACTACCTTTTGCGCCTTATGTATACAGAAGAGCTCCTGCTGTAAAAGCCTGCTAGCCCCTATAATGTCACCTTTTGTAATGGCTTTAGTGGACATGTCACGATACTTACTAGCTTGTCTTAATAAAGCTGTACTGTCTAAGTCAGAGAGTTTTGTATTCAGGACGTCTTTGACTGCCAACATGTTAAGATGAAAAGCAGAGACCTTGCTCTGTTTAGTCATTCGGAGTAACAGGTTAAATTCTTTGGTGGCTATCTTTGCACGCTTTTCTAGCATGTAAGTTTCTACAGGCGCATTAGCTAGCAGATATTTTCTAGCATCTGATTTTAAAAGCGAGATGGCTCTTGAGTTTATGTAAGCTTTTAATTGCTCTTCATTAAAGCTACTTAACAAAAAGTCCTCCATAACTCGCTTGTTAGTAGCTCGGTCGTGGTACACTTCAAAACGAACATCATTAACATCAAAACCATAGTCGGCCACAAGCCCTTGAGACTTTAAATGTCTTATGTTTGTCTTTGACATTCCCTTAGACAATAGGTCTCTTGCGTCCATAACAATGCCTAGCTCTTTAAAGGCGTGCAGTTCGGCTGATTGCAGACGCACTCTAAAGTCAGTGTCAAGCTCTTTGTACAGCTGATCGTATCTAGTAAGCAGTGTGACATCTGCTATGCCGTCACGAGCTCGTACTTTCTTTAATTCAGTTTCTTGTTTTTTCTTTAAATCATCACGGCTTTTAAGAATAGCAGGGTCAAGTGTTGTAAGTTTCTTTTCAATGTTTTGCTGTTCCTTGGTGCCGTCTACAGCAAGCGCATCATAAGAGGCCTGAATGTTTAAAAATTCCTTTACTAAAGTAGGGTCAAGGTTAGGGTTGTCTATAAGGCTAGTGAATATACCTCGGTTAAAACTCTCTCCATAATCAGGCACAGCTTCATCAACAGAAGTGATAGCATTGATAACGTTCCTAAACTGATCGTTTACACCGTCACTCTCAAAACCATAAGCCTCTTTTAATCCATAACGGACAGCCTCTTGGTCGGATAGCTCTTTAATGTTCTTAATAGCATCAGGGTCGCCCTGCGCTTTTGCCATCTCTGTTTGCATATAAAAGTTTTGATATGATGTTGCGATCCATCTTTTAAAATCTCTTTTGAAAGGCAACACTACATTAGGGTCGAGCACGGCCTCAAAGAATTTATTTACAAACAACTCCTGCGCTTTAGTCATGCGCTCTTTAGATATGTTTTTGAGCTCAAGATTTTTCATTCCAAGGCCTTGCTCAAGCTCCTTAAACAGACTTTGGAACCGAGCCACGTTTTCAGGGGCCATTAGCTTTTTGTTTTTATTTAGGTTGGTATTGACCTCAAGCAAGACATGCATAAAACCATGGGCTAATTCATGAATAATGCTCTGTGCGTTAGTGGTCTCCTTAATCAAAACCTCTTTTGTCTTGGAGTTGAACTGTGCGCTCACGTTGTCAGAATGTATTGTGCCTGCTGTGCCCTCGGTCTCGCTTCCTAAGTCACGAATAACAACCTCATGTTTTAATTTGAGAGCGTGATCGTTATAAAGAGTTTCAATATCAATACCTAAAATGTTTGATAGGTTGGCGTAAAAGTTTGTATACAAGTGTGAGATTTTATTTGCATTATTCGCATTAACATTCGGAGCGTTTTTTAATATCTCACTGTAAAGGTTTTTTCTGATATTGCCTTTCTTGGTCTCAAACTCATAGCGTTGTTTAATCTGCTCTCCAAGCTCTTTTATATCTACACTTTGAACAAATTGCCCTGCCTCTTCAATGGACTTGCCGTCTGCATATGGGCGTATCTTGCGTATCAAGTCCTCGGTCTTATTGCTGTTAAGGATTGTAAATACATCAACATCGTTAAATTCTATAATGTCATCAGGGTTAGTCTCGGCCTTTTGTTCTAAGTCTTTGAACTTGTCATATTTATCAAGGTCAATGTTATTAGCGCTGACATAATTCTGTAGATCCTTGTAGGTTGCGTACACCTTTTTGGAGCTTATCTTTGAGATAAGATCATTTAAGACAGTAGGGTCTTCCTTATTGAGTTTTATGCTATCTACAATAGTGGCACCTTCCACAAGATGCTTGCCCATCATAGTGCTCTCAAAAGCTTGTTTTGCCTCCTGCTGTAGTGTCTGCTGTTTTGATAGGGAGTAAAAGTCATAGCCACCTCGCATTGTAGCACCTACGCCTGCGATAACACCCATAACAGACATGGCCTCTACAGCATTTTTCCATCCCTCCTCGGCCACATTCTCCCAAGTGTCTTTATCTAGAGCCTTGTTTACGCCCATCTGTCCTATGCCACCTTGCATACCCTCGGTGATAACCTCGCCTGTCCATGATGTGCCAAAGTTAGCAAACACACCTTTAGAGGTCTTGGTAAACTTCTGCGCAAAAGTCATTGGCTCTATAGGGATATTAGCCTTAGATGCTCCCTTGAATATTCCTTTAAAGACATTCTTAGAACCTAACATCACGCCTTGCATTAAGAAGTCGGACATAAAATCAAGAGTGGTCATACCGATTGCTGATAGGGCAACATCATCTTTGACCTGTTCAAAATCTAGGTCAGGCTTTTCTGCCATGGCCTTTTGTATCAGCTGTGAGGAGTTCTGCTCGTATCTAGCCTTAGATGTAAACAGGGCAGAGCCTAACATAAAGCCTAAGTGAGGGTGTCCTGCCAAGGCGCCGAGTGCAGTTGTGGCAATAATAGGAGCAATAAGCCAAGGGTTATCTGCAATTGGCACAACCTGATCGCTTACAACACGAGCCACGTCAACAAATAAACCGTCATCATCACGCTTATACAGATAGTTATTAGCAAATTTTTTAGCATTTAATTCATTAAAGGTAATGTCCTGATTATAAAAGTCCTCATTAACTTCAAAGTCTGCAATACTAGCTTTATAGGCTCGGCTGATTGTATCTAATATGCCGTCCTCTCCGTTAGCCTGCTCATATAAATCACGGAGCCCCACCAAGTAATTATAAGTATCCTTGCCGACAAAGCGCATAAAATTAATGTCGGTCATAATATTGTCAGGCAAATAACCTCTTTCTTGAATAAGGTCTTGGTAATTCTTTTCAATAGCCCTTGACATAAAAAAAGGCTTATCATCATCTGATATTACAAGAGGATTGACGTTTAAAACATTGGCTATTTTTTCTTTGCTTAGCTCATTTTTTGGATCGTTATGTACTTGAAAAGCAGTAACAGCAAACATTGCGTCGGCGTTTAATTTAGCTCTTGACTTAATGTTATAGTCTATTATCTCTTCTACAGTAGAGTTGGCGTCAGGTTTATTTTTCTCAAGGTCATATAAGCTGTCCTCAAAAATAGTGTTCCTATATTTTTGCTTTTGTTCAAAATCTAAATATTTTTGAGAGACACCATGTCTAGAGATAATAGGCTTATCAGCAACCAACGGAGGGTAAATATAATTATCAGTCATTATTTCACCTTATCAAAAGTAACATTAGCAGGTATAGGTTTATAAGACTCTAAATATGGGCCTATAATAACTCCCACCTCATAAGAGCTAGGATAGGAGCCTGTCTCATCTTTGTGGTCTTGTATCTTATTTAAAATTTCCAACCGTTCCTTATGTGTTAAACTTCCTACGGAGCCCCATAAGTCCGTAAAATTAGTTTGCAATTCTAGCGCCTCTTCATAAACCCCTTTAATATCCATAACATCAGAGGCATTAGATGTAACGGCTTCTAATGCAAGGGTCGCACTCATGCCATCACGCTTTATTTTTTGGTTAATAAAATCTTGCGCAGTAATTAAAGCACGCTGATAAGCAAATTCATTAGATGCTACTTTTGCTTTTCCAATAACCCCTGTTAATTTTTTGTTTAAAAGTTTAGAGGCCTTTTCTATCTCTTGCCTATATGCATAATTCTTAGCTTTATTATATTCTTTACTAAGATCGGTCATTTGATCTTGTGATAGGTTTTTATCAACCATATATCCTTTAAGACTATTTAAAGTGGTGAACTCTTTATATATAGAGCCATCACTAATCCACGACATAATGTCCATATAAGCCATCTTATTTCCAATATTGCCGACACCATTTTTTCTCATATCTAAAATTTTTTGTGCAGTATCAATTTGCTCTGCTGTCGGCTCGCTAATTCCGATAGCTTTTATAATATCTCTGCCATTATCAGGGAGTTCATTGTTATCTAAATATTCACGAATAGAGGCTTTCAAATAACCATCTTGTGATGTCCTCTCCTCTACATAACGCTTGTGTTTGTTTAAACTCTCGTTCACAAAACCTCTTCGCACTTGGTTATATAAAATGGGGTTGTCCTTTAATGTAACTTTTGTAATCTTACTTTTCCCATTTTCCCCCTCTTCAACATGTTGGTGCAATATAGGATTATCATCAAAATACTTCTCAAAATATGCAATTAGATCTTCATCTGTCATTTTCTTTTTGCCACCACCTGCAACAGAGTTTCTTGCCACTGTTGATTGGTAGTTTATAAGTAATTTATTATAATCTTCTGCTGTCAATTCGTCTTTATATTGTTGTAAATGTTTCCAAGCGTTACCTAACTGATCACGATTAATCTCATTCATGATGCCATTAAAATGTAAACCTGACGTGGTCTGTAATTGGCCTAGCTTATAAGTTTCAGAGTTTCTATCTATACCTTGGGCGTCTGCAATATAATCGTATTGCTCTAAAGCTTTTCTTTTATTCTCCTCAAATAAAGGTTTTCCATAATTTGATAATGACTCATTCAATGTATTGTTTAAAGCAGAGTTAAGCTCCGACATTTTCCATGATGCGATCTGCTCCATCTGATAGGCCATAAGCGTGGCATTACTTCTAGTTTGTAATTGCATAGCCTTTTCTTTAAATAGCTTTTGAGTTAATGGCTGTGCTTTATCTGTAGGAGTGTACTTCTCAATAATCTTAGATATGTTCTGTTTATAGCTGTCGTAATTGTCTATAGCGTCCTTATTCTTAAGTTGGCTATATTCAAGTTGGTTCTTGTGTAGATCTTCATAGGCTCGGTTAGATAAGGATAGGGCCTCTGCCTCGGCTCGCTCCTTTTCTGCTTTAATCTGTAATTGCAGAATTTGCGCAGACAGCTGATCGATCTCGCCTGCGAGGTTTTGTCCGACAGCCTCTGCCGATTTAGCGATAGCCTCACTTCCATTCTCAAAAGGGCGTGCATACATACCCTCGTTTGACATACCCACAGTAGGAGTTTCAAGTGCCATATATTCACCTTAAGAAAAAAACTTTTGTTCAAATGGGGAGCGCAACCCCTCTTCACGATAAGACAGCATAGATGAGCCGACTGCTTGTATAGTGCCTAGCAGACCACTCAAGAATACATTGCCTTTCATAGCACGCTTAGCATCGGCATGAGCCTGCTCAAGTATTGCCTGCGCATTAGCATTTGCCTGTTCCATTCGAGCCTGATTAATAGCCTTAGTTGTATTCTTTTGTATAACTCTTTGATTTATCTGTGCATTAATCCACTGCGTTGTACTTATATCAGCATTAGAGCCTTGACCTATCTTTGTTCCACTAGACGCTTGACGCACAACCTCTTGAGACATCTTTTGTCTATCAGCCAAGCCCTGCACCATAGCTTCATAAGCGCCACTTTGATAAGCGCCCTCTATCTGCATCTTAGCTATCTCTGCATTTATGAGAGCCACATCACGCTGATACTCATGACCTTTCGCAGATGCATCAAGTCCTTTGTTGGTAGCGTGCTGTGCTATGCCACTAGCCAAGCCGTGCAATACGGCTGTGCCACCTTGTAAAGCCACTTGTCCGTCTAATGTGTTGTACCATTTTTTTGGTTCTTGCTGTGGAAAAGGAAGTGGTTTAGGGTTTTTGTATTGTGATGGTGAGAGTACAGGTATTCCAAAGTTATTACTCTTGGTCTGTGTGGGTGATTTAGCTGTAGTTCTGTTGGTTGGTTGTTTTAATATGGCTAAACCAAATAAAGGGCTTTTTATCATACTGCTCCCTCAAGTCTGACATTGCCAACAATGGCTTGAATTTCAATAGGTAAAGCGTCACGATGCTCTAAGATAATCTGACCTTGCACGTCCCACGAACCGCTAAGCGACAATTTAAGCATCTTGGAATTAGTGTCGGACAGGTCACTTACATCACGCTGTGCTTCAAACAAAATCTCATGTGGATAGTTGTTAGCGTAAAGGTCGCCATCTTTAGACACACGCACGTGCACTTCATTGATATTCTTGATTGAGCCCTGCAAATTGCCACGAGCTACAGATGATGCGAGGGGTAGTGTTATCAAGGTACACTTATAAGGCAGTCCGATAACAACCTCACGGCCACTGCGAGGCAAGGCCACGCTACCATTGGTTACGACTAAACCTGTAATCTCCTCACCATCTATCAAGGCTGATACAGTCTTACCCTCTAAATGAGCCAAGCCATTAACAGCTGTGCCCTCAAGGCTAGTGTGGTCTAAATAACAATCAAGGTTACGTGCATGAGAATTTTCTTTGACAGTTAAAGCACTAAAGCGCTCTATATATTTTTTCTTAACGCCTTTAATCTCACGCTCCACCACGACATACAAATGATCTTCCATGCCCTCTGATACAGCACAGCATGATTTATACAGGCCGTCAGTTACAAGGCGTGACCAACAAGAGATATTTTGGTCAGGATAAACTGTTAAGGCCAACAGCGAACCGTCATTAGATACAGCCCATACTGTTTGGATAGGAGCTTTAGACAGTGTCATATCCTTAATGTCTTTATAATCAAAGAGATGATTAGCTATAAGTGACAAGTCAGATGAAGTGTAGCCACCTTGATCGTACGCATACTGTACAGCCCTAACATGCCCACCACGAGATGCGACATAGAATATAGTGTTGTTCACAATTACAGGCTGAACCCCATTAGCGCCGATGTAGGATTGAGCCCTCACAGCTACAGAGCGTGGGGATAGTGCATCTGAATTTTGCGTGAACACTCTAAGCTCGCCACTTGACGTAAACAAGATTAAGCTATCAAGTGCAACAGCATGACGGATACGATCGGCATCTGCTGTGACGGCTGTAATCTCAATGCGATCATCATCTTGTATAGGTATGTGGTACATCATCAAGTCCTGCTGACCTGCATTAGTGAACCATACTTTAAGAGGGTTTTTGAATGAGCCTGCAAAAACACGGCGTTGGTCGTACTGTGTCACGGCGCTAGGATAATCAAGGTTCTCTTGTATTGTGTGCTCGTCTACATAGGCCTTGAGTACAGCACCCTTGCCACCACCACCGACAACCGTTAGCTGTGGTTTTGTGTAATTAGAACCACCATTAATAATTCTTACTGATTGAATAACGCCGTCTTTAATTATTGGTTCTAAAATTGCGCCTTGTCCTGTATCGTCCCTCACCTCAATTCTTGTCGGATTGATTAACTCTTCTGTAAATCCAATTTGATTGAGCTCGTATAAATCTTGTGGGGTTAAATAGCCTCTATATCCTGAAAACGCCTTACTGAATATCTGCATAGTTTTCAAAGAATAGCTATGATATATGCGTAAGAAGTCTTGCTTATTTGAGATCCATGTAAGACTAACCGACTCATTATAATCAGGACGATTTATAGGCTCGGCATAGATCTCTTCAATTAAATCAGAGTCGTTTAGAAGTGTTAAAGGGCTTTCTTGCATTATAGATGGCAGAATAAAGCGACCACTGCCTTTTCTTTGATTGTCAAAACGTGTAACGGCTCTAACCCTCAATCGTGGATTAGAAGTCTGTATGTCACCTATGTTTACGCTAATGTCAGTATTAATGCCTTCTGATACCAAATAAAAATGCCAATAGGTGCTAGGATAGGCTTCAGGTTTTTGAAACAAAATTCGA
The DNA here is from genome assembly GCF_900445255.1 of Anaerobiospirillum thomasii. Lineage (NCBI taxonomy): Bacteria > Pseudomonadati > Pseudomonadota > Gammaproteobacteria > Aeromonadales > Succinivibrionaceae > Anaerobiospirillum > Anaerobiospirillum thomasii. Next base: position 256,329 of record NZ_UAPU01000007.1, on the reverse strand, counting down.
CACACAGCCACAGGCGTTAGCTGAATGGACTTTACAATCTCGTATGATTTATTTGCATCAAGAATATCTATGTAAATTTCAGGAACAAAATCATTACGCTCCGAAAATTTTGTAAAAAGAATTATGTTAGGGATTGTTATTTGTTCAGGAAATTTAGATGCAGAGCCGACCACATTATTAAAGTAGCCACTGCCACCGTTTACAACCTCAACCCTTGTAATTGCCCTTGTGGCTGTGTACGGCTGATCGTATTTAGGGGGAGTTGTGGTGCCGTCAGGATTATCGCCTATATCAACAACCTCAAGCTTATCTGTCTCGCCTATAAATCCAAAGATGCCACACACATCTCGGTATACACGATAGCGTGTAGCACCTGCTACAGCTGACCATGAGATTTTTACACTTCCACCTGTAATGTAATAATTGCATTTAATTTCAATAGGTTTAGATGCCACACTCTCTTTACCGTTAGCATCAATAGCTGTAGCTACATAGCGTGCAGTTACCTTGTTACGGTCTGCGTCCTCTGTGCCACTAGGGTAATAAGCTGTAGCATAGATTGTAGGTGGGGTAATTGTAGGTGCAGTTGTTACAGCTTGAAAACGCCAATCTGTAGCCCCATAGCGCCTTAACTCCATAGGCGGATATTTCACACAAGTGATAGTGATGATGTCTGCATTTTGGCAGAAATCTAGCTCAAATAAATCTTGTGCGTCATATGGAGTTTTGATGCTGTATTCGCTACCGTCTTTGTTTAAAAGTATCTTACCCTGTGTGACAATGTGCAAAGTTTTGTGGCCAAAAACTAAAACCAAAGTCTGATCGCTAGCGAACCTAAAGGGGATTAAGCGCACATTCTTTGTACTGTCCTTAGCCTGCATCACAAACTGCGAGCCTTGACGGCTGATAATAGAGCCCTGTGGCTGAATTAAAAAGTTCTCAATCTTTGATGCGCCTATGGTGTATATGTCATTGTCAGTGCGACCGAACATGGCGGGGGAAATCTCGCCACCTAAAAAGCTGTTTTGTAAAACTCTCTGTGTCATTATTCACGAGCCTTTAAAATGCGTGGTAAATGCGTATCACGAATAGCATATGCGCCCTGCTGTAGGTCAGCATGTTTAGCCTTAACGAGGAAAAATTCAGCCTGCTGTAATAAGGCTTGTGAGATTTTTACGCCGTTCACGTCCTTGATAAGTGATGATGCAAGACGGCTAGCCAAGGCATATTCCAACACTTCAATAAATGACGGCGTGAAAAGGCTAGGGTCAGTGACATAAGCTTGATAATGCATAGCAAAACTTGGTGCCTCATCGGTGACAAACACCCTTTTGTTATTAAAGTTTCTAATATCAAAACGAATGAAATCATCAAAGCCGATTGTCTCGGTGTCAGAGGTGTAATGCATAGGGGCTAATCTTAGAATACGCATACAGTCTGTAGGGATTGAGTAGGTGTACTGCCACGGCAAGCTTAATGCTCTTTGTGTTTTCTCCTCGTCAACATATACAAGATAGTCAGCGTTGATAATCTCATCTTTGCGAGCAAATAAAAAATCGTTTTGGTCTAGCAGACGATCAACTGTATCTTGAAATAAACGGTTACACAGTTGGCTCTCACGGCTCTCGGTTTCATCAAAAGACTTGATATTGCGTCCTTGTCCGACTAGGTCAAGCGCATTGTTACAGATGTTTAAAATCTTTTTATCTGTCATACAAACCTCAAGAAAAAGCCCTCAATTAAGAGGGCCAAATGTGGGATTAAACATTAATGTGATAGACGGTGTCAAAGTCATCAACAGTAGAGATAAACGCAGATATTGCTTTTGCAATCTCCTTGTCCTCACGTAAGACAGGTTCGCTCGGACATATTGGCTCGTGTTTGTCGGTACTTTCTGTGACTGCGCCTGTAGGGGTGTATTTGACAGACAAGTAACGGAACTTTTTACCAATGGCAGGAACCTTAATGAAGTTATACCAACCTTTCTTCAAGTCAGTCTGCACAACCTCAAGAGCATTGACAGCCACGGCGTCTGTAAAGTCAGCCTTATTAGCCATGGCAAGTTCAATCTTAAGACCCTTGGTAAAGGCGCCGTGCGCTACAAACTTAACGTACAATGGATTGGCAGTCTGTCCGATGTCGGTAGAGGACTGAAAATCAATGTAACGCTGTGCATATGCGATCTTTGTTTCATCAAGCACCTGTTTACAGGATAGGTAATTACCAAAATCTGTTATAGCCATTTTATCTCCTTATGCTTTTAACTGTGACTCGGTAGTGGTGAGCTGATCTACTCGTCTTAACTTGGCGCCACTAAAGGTCTTCCACTGTGTATGTGTACCAAAAGAATTTTCGCCGTTTACAATTGAGATGATATTTTGGTTAGAACGCTGTGCCAATACGTTAAGGGCAGAATAAACCTGACCATTCATGTAAATAGCAGTGCTTCCTGATACGCCATTAGGCAGACGGTCTAAGCCCTCTTGCAGTTTCAAGATAAGGTTAGTACTGTCTGCATCATCACGGACATTAGCTTTGCCTATACCTTTATTGGTTCTAAGATCCTCTACATTAATATTGCAGAGGCGAACCACCTTGCGATAGTTGGCAACAGCAAGACCTAAATCCCACTGATATAAAGTACGATAGGCTAGGAACTCATTACCGTTCTCGTCTTGAGTGAGGCCTTGTCCTAAGTTGTCAATCTTAAGACCAAAAGTAGAGCCTTTAGGAAAAATGCCGAAAACGTCATCACCCCAATCAACAATATAAATAGAAGCTAGATTGTTGCCTGTGCCACCACAATCAATAATCTGCTCGGAGATAGGGTTCTTTTTATCAAGGGTATTGTAGCGAGTCTGTAGACCACGAATTTCGGCAGGATCGTTTGATGGGTCGCCATAGAATAACACACGTGTTGCACTCTGACCCATAGCCTCTACGAATGCTTTACCCTCACCCCACACAGCAGATGCCTTGCCCTCGGCGCCACCACCTTGGCCTGCCAATTCCACAAGCTTGGCATCAACTTTAGATAAAACAGCCATCATAGCGAGGCTTTCCTTTACCTGTGCAGTGCTTGATTTACTTGCTTTAATACCCTCATTGATACGGCGCATGTAAGTGGTCGGCAGTGAGGTTCTAAGTGTGGTTAGGTTGCCGTCATTCATGTTTGCCATTTTCCAAGGTATGTCCTCTAAAATCGCATTCTGCTGTGCAAGACATTCTACGATTTTGTCTGTACCTCCGTTGCCGTCAAGACGTTTATAAACCTCCGCAAGGGTCAGCATCTCGTCTGCTCTTGCAAAAGCATTAGGTGCCATAATTGCCATATTTTTATTTACCTCTCAAGTTTTAAAAGTTATTCGTCAAATAATTCAGGGCTGTTTTTGCCGTACATCTCACGTAAAAAAGATTGTTTCTGTGAGTTAGGTTTAGCCCCATTGATAAATTTGTCATCTGCACTTGTGGCTTTTCCAACACGTGACAGGAACCTTACAATTTCAGGGTGCTCTATAATGCCTGTATTAATCAGCAGTTCCTTAAATTCATTAGAGCCAAAAGAGCGAATGGCCTTAAGAGCATTAGTTCTGCTCTCGGTTAGATGCTGTCCACCAATCTCCTCGTCGGCCAAGGTTTGATTAATCCATTCGGCCTTAGCATTCTCAAGGGCTTGAGTGTTAATCTCATTGACCTTGTCCTGCGCCTGCTCATAGAATTTTTGAGCCTGCTCTTTGCTTAGGCCTAAGTCCTTTGCAATACCCTTAACGTGGCCTATGTACTCGCCCTCGGTTACATCGTTACCGTCTTTGTCTTTAAAGGTATACTCAATCTCTTGTGGCTGATTAGGGACAGGCTCATTGTCATTCTGTAATGCCTCGGCCATTGAGTTAGGGGAGTTATCATTCTGTAGAGCCTCGGTCATACTGTCAGCGTTAGGTGTAGGCTCCTGCTGTACGGTGTCTACATTCTGCTCAACATTCTGCTCTGTAGTCTCAACTGTATCGGACATGTGAATTACCTCTGATTGTCTGTAATTGCTCGTTAGTAAATAAGTTTAAAATCTGTAGCATTAAGTCACGCTTGGCACAAAAGGCGAGGGCCATGTTAGGATCGGTTGTGCATGTCGGAGCGCTCAAATTCAGCGTATCTAGGATAGCCTTTAGTACAGCCTTGCCCTCATTCGTTTTTAAAACCAAGTCTATGTTTATGCTTAATTCGTTAAAGTCGGTCATAGCATCACGTCCTCAATAGGTTCTAACTGCTGTGTAGCTAGTGAGGCGTTAGCTCCACTCTGCTGTGCCTGTGCTAAGGACTGCATAGTAGAACCCATTTTTTGCATCTGCTCTGCCTCAAGCATAGCCTGCTGTTGCTGTGCTCTTGCATCTCGTATCTCTTGAGCTTCCTTCTCGGTCTTAAGGATCTTGTATGAGACACCTAAACGCTCGGCATATTCATCTACAGTGCCGTCAATATTGATACGATCAATAACTTCAGGCTGTGTGGCTGATAGGGTCTGAATAGTGCTAAAGAACCTGTCATATGCGTTAATGTCTACAGCTCTTTGAGCCTGTGCAAATACGGATTGGATCTCTACCTCAAAATCCATACCCTCAAGGGCTTGTGGCAGTTCGCCAAATATGCCTAACTCTTGGCACTTATAAAAAGTATATTTAACAAGGGGTTGCTGTACTTCTTTTGATAGTCGTTCGGTTACCTGTCCTAAGATTAATCTTTGCTCTTCCTGTAGGCCGTATACCTCAATCGTGGTCTTGCGATTGTTCTGTGCTCCTTGTAGCATCAAGAATAAAGACACATAGAACTTCTGATTTAGTTTCTCCTCTAAATCCTTGACCATGTTAATAAGGTACTGAAAACTATCATCTTGATTGTAGATAGGTCTAACAGCATTGTCTGAATTAACACTAGGTAAAAAGTTTTTGCCACCTGCTGATATGTTTAAAGGACTCATGCGTGCACTGTCAGGCGCCTGAATTGGTGGGTCAGCTATACGATCGGCAATACGTGATAGACGCTCAACCAAGAATTGCAACTGTTTAATGTCAGGCAAGGCTCTTGTGCATGGACTTGTTCCATAGCAATTAAGGCCGACCACATTCCACCTAGCGACCAAGGCAGGAAAATGTTTAAAGCCACTTTCTCTTAAAATCTTGGTACCGTCTTTTTGAAAATAAAACGACGCATACGGCATATCTACAGCTAGGCTAGACTTGAGATCACGGTCTGCTCGTGGTTCAATAGCATGAATAAAAGGATGCTTCTTTTCTAGCTGTCCGTGCTTATACTGCTCCTTGATTGTGTTGTTTAACTTGTCAAAGTCAAAGAATTTAACAGCCTGCGCTACAGTCAGTTCAAACTCACGATAGACCGTATCTATCTCTCCCTTAGTGTTTGATGCTATGCAGTATTCGCCTGCTGTTAAGACGTGATGTGTAATAACATTCTCAAGGTCATCATAGATTAAATCTACAGCCACACCAAACAAACACAGCTCTTGATAAAAGACGTGTAAGGAGTTGTAAGTATTTGAGCGCTGAAAAATCTTATTTAAAATCTCCTGCGCCTGTCCAAAGTAGCGTTGCACTTCCTTGTCTTTAGCTAGCTCCTCATTAGGAGGCAGAAGTCTAAACCATGGTCTTAACGGTGATGTAGAGCCACTAGCTAGACCACTGACAAGAATATCTAAACAGTAAGAGGCGTGGTCGTTAAAGATAAATTTATATGACCTATCTATATTTAAAGCTCCACTGAATGGACTGATATATTTGCAGACGTCTCTATACCACTTAATCCAAGGAGCACGCTCGCTTACAAGGCTGTCATAGCGTCTCTTTAGAGCCTTGATTTTCTCCTCGTCCGTTTTAAACATTTACTTCACCTTTTGCTTAGTTGTCAGTGCAGATGCAATTGCAAGTGGGCTTGTGGAGTTAAGACTTGACGAGGTGCCTAGGTTTAAAGAATTGCTGTTAACGCCTAATCCACTAGTGAGGTTGCCATAATTGCTATCAATCTTTTGTGTATTAATCGTATTAATCTGCTGTTTGTTCTGCCTGTTGGTTTCCTGCTCGGCCTGCGACTGCGCTTTTTTCTGCTGTTCAAGTGCAAGACGCTGACCCTCTGCTTGACGTGCAGATGCTTTCTTTTGTGCGTTTGATTGTATCTGTGCATTTATTACCGATGCGCCGGTAGCTATTGCGCCTGCGATTAATCCACCTGCTACTCCACCACTCATATTATCTCCTCGTTAAAAGCTGTTTATAGTCGTCTGTAAATTCCTGCTCGGCCTCCTCAACCGTTTTAACGTCCGAGGCATAAAGCATTGTTAAGTTGGTATCTTGGTTCGCATATATCATCTGCTGTCTAGGATTTAGGGCTCTGATTATGTGGTAGCCACAAAAGCGCCTTGACGAGCCATTCATGTTGATAACAACATCTCCACTAATAATTAGGACTGTATCTACCTTGATTTTTGCGCCAACCAAGAAGCTATGCTGACGTAAAAAGACATTACGCACATAACAGCCTGCGTGCAGAAAATGCTCTGTAGGAAAATCACAAGGAATTACCACGTCATCATCGGCACAAAGTTCAATAGCCTTATCAATGCGCTTAAATTCATCTGCGCCTGTGGGCTGTAGAGTGTCGGACAATACGGTTAAAGCTTGCACCAAAACACCTCATTTACATGCTCATACAGGTGTGCGTACTGTTTGGACAAGGCACTGCCCTTAGGGGCGCCGTAGAACAAGCCCTTTAAACCGTCTTGTCCTGCTAAGCCCTCAAGTACAGTACGCATCATAGTGCCTAACCAAGTGTTGCGATAAGGTCTTAAAAGAAAATAAGGATCTACTGTTCCGACCTTGTCACCTGTAAGAGGGTAGATATAAGACGTGTAGCCGATAGTCCCTATGACTTTATCGTTATCAAAAACACCGACCACTTTAAAAAGTCCCAACTCCTCAAGTTTTAACCAAGCGTCAATTTGTGGGTTAGGTGCCATTAAGTCTTTATTCCTAATTGACGGCTCGGTACTGTAGGCCTTTACAAGCTCATCAAAACCTTTAGCATTAATAATCTGTTTAAAATCACACTGTAAAACTTCTGCCATTACAGCTCTCCTAACATCTGCATAATTTCAAATTCACGCTGTAATCTTTGCTCACGGTCTGAATGTGTAATGCGATCTTCAAAACGCATGAAAGGGTTAGAGTTTGCATTATTCATCAGGGACGACATAAGCTCCTGCCGAGGGCTTGCCTTAACCTCCTCTTCATACCCTGCAAAAGTCAGGGCTATAGAGTCGGCTAGGTCAGGAGACCAACCTAAGCGCTTTTTAATAGCCTTTTTACTCTCAAGCTTATACTTTGAATTGTCATCTTTAATGTAGGTCGGAGCCGATAATTCATTCTTAAGCTCGTTAATCTGTGGTAATGCCCCACCACCCTCAAGCCATTTAGCCATTTTGAACCACATCTCTGTACGCTTATCCATATACTCGCTTAATGTGGAACGTTGGCCAAAGTTAATATCAAAGATAGGTAAAGTTGTATTCATGCGCCTTAGAATATCTACAGCGCCACCACCGACACCTGTACCGTCCACAAACATTCGGTCGGCTTTAAACTGATTTTGTAAATTCATTATGCGATCGCAGGTCTCCACAATTGACGCTCCATTCCAAGAGATGACATCAAGAACCTTTACGCCTCGCCTTATGCACACAGCTGTTTTATCGTTACCGTATCGTGCAATATCGCAACCCATAAACACCTTGTATTGGCCTAATACGGACGGCTTGTAATCAGTGCCCATAGCTGTGTTTACCATGTCAATGTTAATGAGCTGATCCTCTGCTGACGCATTGAAGTCGCACAAAAATTCACGTGCAAATGTATTGTTATCAAGGTCTCGTTTTAACATCTCAATGTCATGTGGATTGAGTGCCTCGGTCTGATAGACGGTATACTTGCGTGAACTCCACTGTGGTTTAAACTGTGGGTCTTGCCCCTTAAAATAAAGTTCTGAAAAAAGATTAATGCCTTTAGGGGTTCCAATAAATAAAGCCCACCCTTGGCTGTCAATCAAGGCAGGGTATACAACCTCTGTCCATAACTCATTTGGTATCTGTGCCACCTCGTCAATGATAGTGCCACTGATTTTTGAGCCACGGATACTGTCAGGATTATCGGAGCCTAGCAGACGGATCTCACTGCCATTCATAAAACGCACACTGTGATCGCTCTCATAGACCTCAACAAAATTCATCTTTTTGCCACCGCCGACATCAACATTCATAAACTGCTGTACAAATTGCTTAAGTGGCTTCCATGCAACAAGTGAGGCCTGCTTAAGTGTAGGGGCAATATACACATACAGACCTTTTTTCTTGAGCGCATACATGATGAGCTCGGCCAAGGCGAGAGTAGTTTTGCCTGCACGTCTGTGTAATGCGAGCACTGTAAATCTAGTCTGATTTTGCATACATTCTTTTTGCCAACTGCGTGGCACAAAATCAAACTCTAAATTTAGCTCGGCCATTACAGCTCCTTAATGTCCATAGGGGTCTGCACATTAATCTGAATGTTAGTATCGCCGTTACCCTCACGCTTGCCACTAAATTCAGGATTTAACATGCACGCATACTGCATCTCATACTTGGCCAATACTTCACTTGACTTTAAAAGCTGTGGAGGTACTTCCTCTCCACTTGAGATACGCTGATGCGTGTTTTTTAAAGTGGCCAAGCCGTCCTGTACAAGCATATGAGCACGTGCCACCTTGGCGCTGTTCATCTCATCCTTGTACTTTTCACTGTGCAGAAGTTTACGTAATGAGCTCTGACTGATGCTAAAAAACTGCCTAATGTTCTCAAGGTGATAGTCAGGATCAGTGGCATAACGATTTAGTTGAGATAAGACATGCTCTTCATCACATCTGCTCTCAACTGTACCGTGTTTGTTCATAAGAGCATAATCGCTAGCGTCCTCAAGCAGTTCGGCAGGGAGTGGTTTAGTGTACTTGCCCTTTTGGAACTCACGCTTTACAGGTTCACTTTTTATCACTTCCATTTATCACCTTGCATTGTTCGTACAAACTGTTGTAATTAATGGCTATCTCGTCTCGCTCTTTGATAAGCCTAGTAGCCTGCTCAATAAGTTCTGCCACCGTATCAGTCCGTCCACCTGATACATCTGTGGTAGGGACGGATCGATCATGACTGTTGGACACTGCTCCACCGAGGGAGGCCTGTAATTGCTTGACGTGCACGAGCAGAGCATCATTGCGCTTGTTAAGAGCATCAAGCTGTGCCATGCGATCTTTTGTTTGCTCTTCAATTTGCCTTGCCTTGTTTTGTTCCTGTGCCAAAACGTACTTTAAGTGTGTGACTTCTTTTTGATGAGCCTTGATAATGCCCTCTTGATAGTGGGCTTTTTGATAGTGAGTCGCACTAAGAAAACCGATGTTGAATGCAACTGCCATTAAAATTAATGTCTTTACCATGACGAACAACTCATTACAGCCAATATTAGGGCAAATACTGAAAATAGAACTAGCGAGCCAATAAGCATTACTCTGCCTCTTTTTATTATCTAAATGCCAAGGAGTAGGCTATTGAAAACAAAATCGCACTAAACCCTAAAAACAATCCACAAATTAGAATAAAAAAGATCCATGCTCTCGCTGTTATAGTTTCAGTAAACAGTAGCATTTTCATAAACCCTTTTAACCCTTTAATTGTGTATTAAAAAAAGTGAATTATCTTTTCTGTCAACAACAATAAACAATAAAAAAATAATATTACTGCTATGCCCGCTAGTGATAATTGTGTTATTTTTTCAGCTAAACCTTTCATATTCTTAAGTATCACCAAAATTAAGCAAGCTATTGATGTTATCAATTCACTTGCAGAAACATCAAATTCCAATTAAAATGTCTCCTATATCACATGTAAAAACCCCTAGGGACTGCAATCCAACTAGGGGTTTAATTTTTTTATTTAATAAAACTTATGCCTAAACATACAATAGTAAAAGGCACGCTAAGGATCGTTAATAAGATCGCCACCTTATAACAGCCACTCCAAAAAGCACCTTTAAACAGCATAGATAATTCCCTAAATTGTTTTATATCTACCTTAAAAATCATGTTATAATTAACCTATCGTTGATATGAATAAGGCACCTCAAAAGGGTGCCTATTTTTTTATGCTATTCTTTGTAGTCTAAATCTTGTCTTGCTATCAGGGATTAGTTTGTAGCCGAATGTGTCAATTAGATCGTTTAAAGGTTTAATGTTTCTTGAAGTGGCCACACACTTATTCGGCGTGAATATGGTGTAGTCCTCTCCGATGTAATACATGTAACGGCCAAAACATCTTTTGACCAAGCCCACATTGACAACATGGCTACCACCACTTGAAACATAAATCCATCTTAAAAGTTGGTCACGTGCTCCGTCCAAGTCACCCTCGTTAAGTTTCTGTAGATAGGTGCGAGGTCTGCCCACATTGAATATGAGATCAACCGTCATATCAAAGATGTGATAGTCAAAAGCATGTGGATTATTAAGCCACTTGTTTGCTTTTGTCACTGCATCGTTTAAGTCATGCTTCCATACCTGCTCGACCATCTCCATGCTATACACAGTATTCTCATCAAAAGGGTAGGTAGGATCGCTTGTATGACCTCGGCCTATGGTCAAGATGCCTGCACTGTCTTTATACGGTGTCAGTGATACACCCTCATAAGCATCACAAAAGTTAGCATAATTTTCTGATACATCTCTCATCTTATCTATCCCTCATGTCATCAGGCATTGGTGGCTCATCGTCCACTGTCTTAAACTGCCGTTCGCTTTTCCTTGGTTTTGTGTTGTCGTATCTTACATGTGAGCCGTTTATCGCTTGCTCATAAGGTTCGTATGGAGTTTGTCGTGGCAGGAACTTGTCAAGTACTCGCTGTAAGATATCCTGAATGCCGTGCGTACCAAATGAGCCACAAAATCCACCAATTAAAAGAGCTATGCTCGGAGGCAGTTGTGGATAAAAATCAAGCAGTGGCAAGGAGAAACAGACCACAAAAAAAGCTTGATACTATAGAATTTAAAAATCGTTCAATCCACTTTAAATTCTTGTAGCGAGTCTTATAAAACTGAATGATTGATGCGAGAGACATTCCGAGCAGAATGTGCACAATGATAGCAGTATGAGCTACTCCGTCAAAAATATCTTTCACAATATCGGTCTCTGAAAATAAAAAACCCTCATCAAAAGACGAGGGCCGAAAAACACATGGAGAAAATTCTGTCAATATAAACTAGCTGAAACTAAAAAACGGACGCTTTTATAACAGCATACGGAAAAAGTATAAACTTTTTACAGTAAATATGCAACATCTATTTTAAAATGTGACACCAAGATAAACTAAATAGTTGCTCCACTTAGTCATTGCAATACGACGCTCCTCTAAAAACATGTCACGCATATAGGCTCTGTCAGTACGATCGCCTGCCACGTGAGATAAGCAAAGTTTAGCTATACTCTCTTTAATGTCGTCCTGTAGGCGCAACCACTCCTCGCCTATTGTCCTAATTCCGTGGATTGATAGATCTGCAAAACCCATTGTTTTTAATTCGTTTATTGCGTACATATCCCCAACCTTATGTGAGCCAATTAAAAACAAGTAATCGTCATGGCCTTTACCTTTAGAAAAATATGTTATGATTTTCTGCATCTCGCTAGTAATCGGAACATCAAAAGACTTTAATGTTTTAGTAGGGACACTAAAATAATCCCCTTTAATATGGCTCATCTTTAGTGAACGCACTTCATTGTTTCTTAAAAGCGAATGGAAATAAAAAACTATTAACGCCCTTAAGACAAGTGGCTTGTCCTGTAGGCTCTGCATTAACTCCTTAATTCGTTGTTCTCTATCTCTGACATCAAAAGTGGCCCTATGTGTTGTCTCATGACTTGGCAGAAAGCCTCTGATATTTTGTAAAGGATTATGTGTTAACCATTGGTAAAAGCATGCTGTCTTTAAGCATGATGTTAGTAAATTTGCTAAAGACATGGTTAAATTGTTTTGGCCTTTATTTATGTACGGAGATAACATGTTTTCAATTACAAACTGTGGTGTTAGTTTGTTTAAAGGAGTTTTACCAAAAGACTTTAAGTGATTATACAAACTATTGTATTTTTGAATTGAGCTTAATTTTAACTTGGATATTTTCATCTCTTTATGTTTATCCCATGCATCTGCCAAGGTGTAATAAGTTACTGTAGGTTCAACACGTTCTAACTCATTCCTGCGCCCTAATATTATTTCTTGTTTAGACAGTTGATTAAGCTCGGCTTTTCTATGTAGCTCAATAAACTTAGAACGAGCCTCGTCTAAAGGCATTGTGGGATATTTGCCTATTGTTAGCTTAATGTTACAGTTTTTTCTTTTTGTTCTAAAAATAAAATAAATTGTCGTCCTACCACCACTGTTCCGAGACCTAACATTAAGCCCTGTACTATCTGTTATCATCTTGTCGTGAGGCTTGGTGTTAGACAGCAATTTGTCTAACTTTGCTGTAGTTAAATTTATCATATATTTCCCCTGCGAGAGTTTGTTTAGTAGTTTCTATTATAAACTATATTCCTCTCATGGGTCACATATGGGTCACATTTTTTTAAAATTTTATAAAATATTTTAAACTTTCATTAAAAAATCCTTTAAAAATTAAGCAAGTATATGATTTTATATGACGTTTCTTGTGAAATAAGATATCTCCTTGGTTACTCAATATAAGTAAATGTATTATCCGTGTTATTAATTATTTAATATAAATTTAATATAGTATTAAAATAAATAAAATAATTGCCCTTTGTAAGTCTAACTGATAACTATATGCAACAAGATCTCTAAAAAGTGTGTTTTTTATACACTTATCACAATTATGATGGAGTGTATCGGTATTGTATAAATAAATAAAAAAACCGCAGAAATTCTGCGGTTTATAGATTGCACTTGTTTGATATTAAATTCTACAGGAAGAAGAAGTAAGCTCCTGTAGCTATCACAAAGGAGCAGATCACATTGAGGACAAGACCTACTCTGACCATTTCCTGCTGCTTGATATAACCTGTACCAAAGACGATGGCATTTGGCGGTGTTGCCACCGGCAGCATGAACGCACACGATGCACCAAGACCGATGATAAGAGCCAGACCTAAAGGTGGGGCACCAATACTCTCGGCAATGGAGATAAACAGAGGTACAAGCAGAGCTGCAGAGGCTGTATTTGAGGTGAACTCAGTTAAAAATACAATGAAGAAGGCAACAAGCAGACCTAGAACAAAGTAGTGAGAACCCTCTACCATAAATACAATACCGTCAGCCATGATCTTTGAGGCACCTGAGTCCTTAAGTACGGCAGAGAGTGTAATACCGCCGCCAAAGAGCATGAGCACACCCCAGTCGGTATTGTCCTGAACCTCTTTCCAGGAAATAAGCTTTAGGACAACTACGATGATGGCAGCTGCAATAGCAATCACACTGTCAAAGGCACCGATTGATTCGGCAAGGCCAAGCATACCTGACAGGGCAGGGTTTATCTTAGCTGAGAAGATCCAGCACAGAGCTACTATAACGAATACAGCTAAGGTAGTAATTCTCTTTGGAGTTAACTCAATATTCTCCTCCTGGAAGTTAACCTCAATCTTAAGGTTTGGCTTGAAGACGAAGTAGAGAGTTAAAATCATAACAGGCATCAGCACCACCATGAATGGGAAGCCGATTACAAACCAGTCAGCAAAGGTCATACCGATGTTTGAGGCTACGATGGCATTAGGAGGTGAACCTACTAATGTACCCATGCCGCCAATACTTGCAGAGAAGGCAATACCTAAGAGCACAAATACAAAGACATTTCTGTTTTCTTTGGCATCTACATTGGCCAGCATACCTATTGCAAGTGGCAGCATCATGGCGGCAGTAGCTGTATTACTCATCCACATTGACAGGAAGGCAGTAATGGTGAACAGTAAAATTACAGACATGAAGAAACTGCCTCTGGCCATGGCCATAATTCTCTGGGCAATAAGTTTGTCAAGCTTCTGCACATGCATGGCAGCGGCCAGAGCAAAACCACCAAAGAAGAGGTAGATGTTTGAATCGGAGAAGCCGTTTAAAGCCTTGGCGGTTGGCACCAGACCCAGGATAGCGGCTAAAACCGGAATTGTAATTGCAGTAATAGTTACATGCACTGCCTCGCTCAGCCACAGTACGGCTACAAACACGAGCATGGCCAGACCCTTGTTTTCAGTATCTGAAAACGGCAGGAATGACAGCAGCAGCACAAATAATATTATGTCGGCAATGACTATATAAGATTTTGTCATAGATGACATAAGTTAACTCCTTAATGTAATACCTAAATATTATGTTGTGTGAACAATATATTTACACGCTATATATAAAATAATAAATGACATAAAAATACAACTGAATTTTTTTGACGCAGCGCGCTAAAAGCGCATGAGGTCCAAAAAAATTAGCACACAATCACAAAAATTGAGCAAAAAAGGGCTAAAAAAGCCACTTTCTGCTAATCTTTATCATGAGTTAAAAATATATTTAAAATCAGTGGTTTATTATAAAATGCGCAATTTTAATGCATAATATAAAATTTAGATTAATTTTTTTTAAACTCTTAATTTTTAGCCTATTGCTAAATCTGTGTTAAGTTTTGATTAAAGCAGTATGAAATAAAAGTTTAAATAATATTTACTAAATGATATAAAATGTAAGATAGGATTATTTTTTATCTATAAAGGGACAATTTTATACTACACAGGAGAGCTATAGACATTGCAGCCTGTAAGATTACTCTAAGATCAAAGGCCTGTTTACCATAGCGCAGCTTTTAGCCTTCATACATACAAAAGACAATATTTTGTATCTTATCGCACTTGTGATGACAGATGATGCAAACTGCACGGCATACTGCTGTGCAGCAGGTAGAATTTAGCGCAGATCCTTTTGATGACGCTCAAAGGCACTGATGAAGCTGTGCAGTGATGCCGACAGCTCTTTTGTGTGAATAAGGCCAAAGGACATGGTATCGTTAAGATCAAGATCGAGTTTTTTAAGCTGCGGATAGATATTGACTATATTAGGAAAGCACAAAAGCAGATCATTGCAGGTATCAATCTCTTTTAACAGATCTATATTGTAGGATTCAAATTCAACTATATCAGCACCAAGTTCAATAAAGTTTCTGTAGACATTATCAAGGGTGGAACCAATGCCTGCCTGCTTTTTTAACATATGTACCCTCTGACCTTTAAGATCTGAGAGTGTAAGATGCTCCTTTGAGCTTAGATAATTGCTCTCAGAGGCACAAAGACACAGAGGCAGTGAACAGATTGTGATACCGCTGCAGTTGAAAAAATCAAGCATACTCTGGTCAAAGGAGCCTAACATGGCATCTAAAGAATCTGTATGGGAGCTGAAGGTGGAACAGTTGCTGCCAAGCACATAGTCAATAGGCACCAGCTCAAGATTAAGATCAGGACAGTACTGACTGATAAAAGGCCAGACGTCCATAAAGTAATTGGTAGGGGTCAGCTGAGTTACGCCTATTTTTAAAGTCTTTTCACTCTTTTCAATTTGCTGTGCCCTGACTATGGAATCTTCAATATGGCGTTTTATATACTGCGCATCCTGAAAAAAAGATTTGCCGGCCTGCGTCAGTGTCACGCCGTTGTTGTCACGCACAAGCAGTTTAGCACCAACCTCGCTCTCTAGTTTGTTGATGCGCTTCATTATAGCTGTAGTAGTAAGATTAAGCTCTTCTGCTGCTTTATTGAAACTACCAAGATCTGCAACAGTAATAAAGGCTTTTAAATACGTAAACAGCATGTTGTCTCCGCTATGTTTGTTGTAATTTTGTATGTTATGAGGCCTTACATTGTTTATCTTATTTATTTTTATTATGTATTTAATGGACTGGGCATGCCTAGATGATTAACATTATCAGACACTTATGCCCAAAGTACTATATTTAAGTACAATAGCCTATATTTATAACATATTTAACGCAGGAAAAAAAATGCAGATATCATTAGTATCGTGGAATGTGAACGGCATCAGAGCTGTAAGTGCCAAGGATGAGTTTAAAGAGTGGTTTGCACAGGATAAATATGATGTTATATCCATGCAGGAGACCAAGGCTTCAGTTGATCAGATACCAGAGCATATTGCAAGTAAAGATGGCTATAGCTCCTACTTTTCCTCATCTGTAGTTAAAAAAGGCTACTCAGGTACTGCTGTCTATTCAAAGATACAGCCTTTAAATGTAGAGATTGAGCTGCCTGATCCTGCCTATCAGGGAGAGGGACGCATTGTGCACCTTGAGTTTGAGCAGTTTCATTTCTTCAACGGCTATTTTCCAAACGGCGGTGCCGAGATTGAGGATGAAAACGGCAAGGGTACAGGTGAGTTCAAGCGTGTACCTTACAAGATGGGCTTTTTTGACTCCTTTTTCAATTATGTTCAGGAGCTGCGCAAGAGCAAGCCTATAGTAGTCTGCGGTGATTTTAATATTGCCCATAAGGAAATAGATCTGGCCCGTCCTAAGACCAATACTAAAAATACAGGCTTTTTACCACTTGAAAGAGCCTTTTTAGACAAGTTTACCCAGGCAGGTTATATAGATACCTTCCGCCATGTGCATGGTGACAAGCCTGACAACTATACCTGGTGGTCATACAAGAGCAGAGCCAGAGCCAAGAACGTAGGGTGGAGAATTGACTACTTCTTTGTTTCAGAAGAACTTAAGGACAATATTGCCGATGCCTATATTGAAAATGAGGTCTATGGTTCAGATCACTGCCCTGTAGCACTGGTGCTTGATTTTAAATAAAAGAGTGATGTGCAGTTTTGGTGCTGTAATGGGGCTTTTAACTTAAAAACTGCACATACTTTGTGCAAATGCTGTAATTTTTAAATACTTTTTGCATAAAGCTTGATACATAAATCCATTAACTTATAATGAATTTACTTTAAATATTTCAAAGGTGAGACGTAAAGTCTCATTGTTTTTTTAAGGAAAAGAAAAGTGAAAACGCTAAATATAATTTGTCCCTTAGAAGGGGAACTAAATTTAAATGTCAAAGTCCCAAGTGCCACTGTCTTTGCCCCATCTAGCTTCTATTACTTTTCCTATTATTATCTCTAATTTCTATTTTTTTCTAAAAAAGGGCGGTTTATATGAACCTAAAGAATAACAGGATGATTCCTCCGCCGCCAAATTCGCGGCACGGTATCGTCGATACAAGAATAAGTGATATATTTCAATTGTTACCACCAGTTGCCGTTATAGAAAAGTTTCCGACTACGGATGCTATAGATGCATTAGTGCTCAATACACGTAATGCCATACACAATATTATGGATGGAAGTGATGACCGTCTGGTTGTTATCACTGGCCCATGTTCTATTCATGATCCAAAGGCTGCTTTAGATTATGCACAGCGTCTTTTACCGCTGCGTGAAAAATACAAGGACAGTCTTGAGATTATTATGCGTGTCTACTTTGAAAAGCCACGCACCACTGTAGGCTGGAAGGGTCTTATCAATGATCCTGAGCTTAACAATTCTTATGACATCAACAATGGTCTTAGAATTGCAAGAAGTCTTTTGCGTGATGTAAATGCCATGGGTGTACCTGCAGCCACAGAGTTTTTAGATCTCATCTCACCACAGTATATAGATGAGTTCATCTCCTGGGGTGCAGTAGGTGCCAGAACCACAGAGTCACAGGTGCACAGAGAGCTTGCCTCTGGTCTGTCATGTCCTGTGGGCTTTAAAAATGCCACCGACGGCAATGTCAAGATTGCAGTTGATGCCATTGTGGCTGCAAGGCATGAGCATACCTTTATGACTGTAACCAAGCTAGGTCACGTAGCCATTGCCCACACCAGGGGTAATGACGACTGCCACGTAATTCTGCGCGGCGGCAAGGTGCCAAACTTTGAGGCAGAACATGTGGCATCAGCCTCTGAGCTTCTGTCTGTTAACAATCTGCGTCAGAAGGTTATGATTGATTTTTCTCATTCAAACAGCTCCAAGCAGTTTAAGAAACAGCTTGATGTGGCTTATAATGTTGGATCACAGATAGCCAATGGAGATGACAGAATCTTTGGTGTTATGATAGAGTCCAATATTGTAGAGGGCAGGCAGGATCTGTGTGAGGATCTATCAAAGCTTACCTATGGGCAGAGCGTAACTGATGCCTGTGTCGGATTTGAGGATACAGAGGTCATTCTTGAGACCCTGTGCAATGCTGTAAAATCACGACGCAAAGCTGCATAGACAGATTTATACCAGAAGCCCCGGCTAAGGGGCTTTAACTATTTTAAGAGGTTAGACATGCACCCATCATTATCACTTGAAAAGAGCAAAATCAGAATCTTACTGCTTGAGGGCGTAGATCCTAGTGCTGTAGAGACACTGAAAAAGGCAGGTTATACCAATATTGAGTACAGCAAAAAGGCCCTTGACGGCCAGGAGCTGCTCGAGAAGATCGAAAATGTGCACTTTTTAGGTATAAGATCACGTACTTTCTTAACCCGTGAGGTTCTCTCACATGCAAGAAAGCTCGTGGGCGTCGGCTGTTTCTGCATAGGCACCAATCAGGTTGATCTTGAAGCTGCAGCCCAGCTTGGTATCCCTGTATTCAATGCTCCATTTTCAAACACAAGATCTGTAGCCGAACTGGTAACCGGCGAGTATCTGCAGCTTCTGCGCGATGTACCTGCAAGAAATGCTCTTTTACACAGAGGTGGCTGGAAGAAGGCAGCCACAGGCTGCTTTGAGGCTCGCGGCAAAACTTTAGGTATTGTAGGCTATGGCCATATTGGCACACAGGTTGGCATTATTGCCGAAAGCCTGGGCCTTAGCGTTATATTCTATGATCTTGAGCACAAGCTCTCCCTTGGCAATGCCCGTCAGGTTGATACACTTGAGGAGCTTTTAGCCTCATCTGATATTATCTCCATGCATGTACCAGAGACTGATATGACCTGCAATATGATTGGCGCCAAGGAATTTGAGGCCATGAAGGATGGTGTCTTCTTTATCAATGCCTCACGCGGTACTGTAGTTGATATCAATGCCCTGACCGAGGCTCTTGAGAGCAAGAAGGTGGCAGGTGCCGCTGTTGACGTGTTCCCAACCGAGCCTGCTTCAAATCAGGAGGAGTTTGTAACTCCACTGCGTAATTTTGACAATGTTATCCTAACACCGCATATTGGTGCCTCAACTGAGGAGGCTCAGTGCAATATCGGTATTGAGGTGGCTCAGAAGCTTGCTTTATACTCAGACAACGGTTCAACTCTTACTGCTGTAAACTTCCCTGAAGTATCACTGCCAGAAAAGAGAGCCAATGTTTCAAGACTTCTGCACATTCACACCAATGTGCCAGGTATTATGCGCCAGATCAATGATGTCTTTGCAAGTCAGGATATCAACGTGGCAGCTCAGTATCTGCAGACTACAGCTGATGTGGGTTATGTGGTTATGGATATTCACTCAGACAAGCCTGAGGCCATAGTGCCGCTGTTAAAAGAAATTCCTGGTACTCTCAAGTGCCGTATTCTTTACTAATATAAAAAGACCCCGCCCTGCGGGGGTTTTTACAGATCCTGCTGCAATATCGCATATAGTGCTTTTTGGCACACATAGTTTATCATTATATTTTTATATAAAATTGGCTCTGCTATAATACCTATAACGAATTTACCAAGGTTTTATTATGAAAAGGACAGCATTAGCCTCATTTGTGGCACTTTCTTTGACATGTATCTGTGCAGCCAATGCCAATGACAGGAACAGCTGGCAGATTGGATCTGAAGGTACATGGACATTGAATGAAGATTATGCCTATGAATCAAACAAAGGCTCAGCCTCACATCTTTTAACTCTATCTGAGAGCATAGAGCACAGAGAGGCTAAAATCAGAATACAGAGAAATATGGTTGACAGCTATACCTTCTCTGTAGGCTGTATGATGCAGTCTAAAACCCCGGTGCTGACACTCAAGGTACCGCCTCTTGATATTGGCATTATGGATCAGTCAAACGGCTATGCCTTTGCCAGATTTATTGTCGATAACAATGAAGAATTTGCCCTGCGCGGACAGGTGCAGAAAAACGGCGGCATTGTCTTTGCTCCAATGACAGCCGATCAGGATCAGAAACTCTCCAACCTCTTTTTGCAGCTGCGCGAGGGGGCCATTCTCAAGGTAGCCCTGCTGCAGGGCAAGGGACAGGCTCCGCGTCAGTATGAAATTGCTCTAGACGGTTTTATGGCCTTTTCAGAAACTGTGCTCAAAGACTGTGAGCGCTTAAATCAGATAGCGCTGACAACAGGCAGAAAATTCACTCCTCTGCCAGATTACATTACCAAGGAGCCAGCCGGCCTTGCTCCTAAATTCTTTACTTTAAAGAAGGGCGGACTTTTAGTTAACAATCAGCCTGTAGTTGAAGAAGAGAAAAAAGAGGAAGAGGTTAAAATTGAACCTGCAGTTGAGAGCAAGGAAAAGCCAGAGCCGCTTGAGTTTGTACCAGATGGTTCAGCTGCAAGCATTGGCCCTGATGGCAAGCCTATTATCACCAAGAGCCCTGAGGAAAAGGGTGATGATAATATAGGCGATCTCAAGGCCCCAAGTCTTGAGTTTGACAAAGATGGCAATCCAGTTTTCAACTAGGAGCTGCAATGAGTTTTGTTTTTACAAGAGCAGATGTAAGCGCCGAGTATAAGGCCTCATTCCGTCATGAGCTTTTAACTCTGATTCATGAGCATGGCCGCTCCCTTGACAGACATGATCCTCTGGTCAATCCTTTTGAATATGACAGCAGGGAGTATAATTTAGATGAGCTTCCTGCAAAGAGCAGAGATCTGGCTTTATTCTATTTTGACTATCTGCAGCATCATGTCTTCTCTGAGCTCTTTGATGAGCTTGAAGATGATCTCTATGAAATGACAGCAGCCCATCATGGCTGATATCAATCAGGCTGAATAATCAGGCATTATTATTGGCAAGGATATAAAAAAAGAAACCCTCATCTGAGGGTTTCTTTTTAAGCCTGATTAGAAGTCAGCATTTTTTGGTGTACGTGGGAATGGAATGGCGTCACGTACGTTGCCAACACCTGTGATATAGACAATAAGACGCTCAAAACCAAGGCCAAAGCCTGAGTGTGGTACAGAGCCATAGCGGCGCAGATCGCGATACCACCAGTAGGCATCCTTGTTAAGACCCATCTCTTCAATACGCTTGTCTAAAAGCTCAAGTCTGTCCTCACGCTGTGAGCCGCCTATAATCTCACCAATACCAGGAGCCAGCACGTCCATGGCTGCAACAGTCTTGCCATCATCATTCATACGCATGTAGAAGGCCTTGATATCCTTTGGATAGTTCTTAACAACTACAGGTGATTTAAAGTGCTCTTCGGCAAGATATCTTTCATGCTCTGACTGCAGATCAATACCCCAGGCTACAGGATATTCAAACTTTTTGTCGCATTTTAAGAGAATATCTATAGCATCAGTGTAGTCAACCTTGGCAAAGTCTGAGTTTATAAACTTCTCAAGACGGTTGATGGCATCGCTGTCAACACGCTGTACTATAAATTCCATATCATCACGGCGCAGCTCAAGTACCTTCTTAAAGACATACTTTAACAACTTCTCGGCAACTTCTGCACAGCCGTCTAGATCGGTAAAGGCCATCTCAGGCTCACACATCCAGAACTCTGAGAGGTGACGTGAGGTGTTTGAATCCTCGGCTCTGAAGGTAGGACCGAAGGTATAAACCTTGGAGAAGGCACAGGCATAGGTCTCAACGTTAAGCTGACCTGATACAGTAAGATAAGCATGACGGCCAAAGAAGTCCTGTGAATAGTCAACACCACCCTTATCATCCTTTGGCACGTTGTTAAGATCAAGTGAGGTTACAGTAAACATCTCACCTGCACCTTCACAGTCAGAGGCTGTTATAAGTGGAGTTGAGACCCACATAAAACCGTTTTCCTGGAAGAAGGAGTGAATGGCATAGGCCAGAGTATTGCGGATGCGCATTACAGCACCCATAAGATTTGTGCGTGGACGCAGGTGGGCATACTGACGCAGATACTCAACGCTGTGGCGCTTGGCTGACATTGGATAGGTATCTGGATCTTCAACAAAGCCTAAAACCTTGACGGCGCTGGCCTGAATTTCACAGCTCTGGCCCTGACCCTGTGACTCTACAAGAGTACCCTCAACTACAACTGAACATGATGTTGTCAGTTTTAATACTTCGTTCTCGTAATTTTCCAGATCTTTGCTGACAACTGCCTGAACATTGTTAAAGCATGAACCATCATTGATGGCCAGAAAGGAAAAACCGGCTTTTGAATCACGGCGGGTTCTGACCCAGCCGGCTAATGTCACTGCCGAGCCGATGGCAACCTTGCCATCAAGAATTTCCTTGGCGCTTACAAGACTCATATTTTCTCCTAAACTTTAAGTTAGTCTTCAATCTTTATGGTTTTTTCATCAAGGTGACCGCCTATGGTACGGACCAGTATCATGCCACGCGGATGCTTGCCTTTGGCATCTACAATAAGGGCAGGTACAAGCTGCGGTCTGTCTTTTAAATATCTTTTAATTTCATGACTTGCTGTCTCACCTGCAAGTCTGGTCTGAATTTCAATTGGACCATAGCCTTCAACATCGTAGACGGCTTTCATGATGGTAATGCCGCGCACTCCCTCACAGGAGACTAGTCTGGCAGTAACTCTGGTACCATACTTGAGCATCTTTTTTATTCCGAAATAAATAAAAAAGCTCTTGGCTGCCAGCACTAAAAACAGTGTGAGCATGAAGTACTGAATCTTAGGATCGCCGCCCTCGCTTTGTACATAAAGAGCAAGAGTCAGAGCTGTTGCAGATATAAGGACATAAATAATGCCAAATACCAGCTGTGCAGTACCGATACGCGGTTCAAAAGAGTGATCCTTAGTCAGCATGTGAAACTATTCCTTTAAAATTGGCTACAGGATTGTATGTATCAAGATCCTCATCATCAACTACAGTGACTTTGAGCTCCACATCGGCATTGACCTTGAGCATAGGCGACATTAAAAGTGAATCTGACTGCGCTGGCTGTGCCAGATTAGCCTCAACAAACCTTGTATAGTTGTTCTTGACTGATGGCTTTAGAATAATGTCCTCAGGCTCTTCATGATAGGAGGCAACCTTTTTTGAGTTGACCATGATGTCAATATCAAGAGCGGCAAATGGGAGATCCTCAAGCGATCTGTGAAATACAGAAAAATCTATATCAAAACCTGACTGCTGCCCTGAGGCAAGCTTTATGCTCTCAATTGTGGCCACAGGCTCTTTGGATCCGTCAGGTACACCCTGACAGGCACAGAGCACAAATACAGACAGTGCAGAAATAAGTGGTAGGGCTTTTTTCATATCAGTATTTTTAAACTCAAAATTAAATCTAAAGTGCGATTTTACCACTTATGGGCAAAAATATGAAAAGAAAAAGGCAGGCAGGAGCTCATTGTGAGCAATTTTTTTTATTTTGTGTGGATATGCACGGACTGTGGTGTGCACAAATGAAAAAAGCGCATGTTTAGGCATGCGCTTTTATCAAAGTTTTATTACTGCATATTGCTCTGCATAAATTCCATAATCTCATTTGGCTGCATGCCGGCCACCATCTTGGCCACAACAAGCTGACCACCTTTGAAAATAGCCAGAGTCGGAATGGTCTGTACATTGTACTTGTTGGAGATTTCCTCACACTTGTCTACATCTACACGGCAGATCTTTAAGTCAGGGAAGTTCTGAGCCATTCCCTGAATGTGTGGGGCAAGAACTTTGCAGTGTGGGCACCAGTCTGCAGTGAAACCTGCAATGACAAGACCCTGATCCTGTTCCACTTCACGTACGAATTCTTCATTTGAATTAACTGCTACTAAAGCCATTTGAAGCTCCTTATGTAAGATATATTTTTAAAACTGAATTCATTGTAAATCATAAAAAATTAAAAAAGATGCTTTTGAATATTTTTAATCAATAAATATTATTTTTACTATGTAGTGAAAAAAGTTGTAAAAGGACTAATTTTAATGGAAAAATATATTAAAGCATTGATCTAATATATTTTTGTAGCAAAAAGTTAAAAAGACTGCAAGGTGTTCTTTGTACAATTTTTTTACCTACACTTAAAAAACAATTAATGTATAATAATTATTTACTTTCAAATATTGAATTTTTGTCAGTAAAGTAAAAAATATATGTTAAAAACAGGCGTCGGTCCAGCTCCTGCTGCATGGCATAATACCTTAAAACTAAACTGTGGCTCACCAAGATTAAAGCATGCGGCATAAAGAGCGTCTATAGATAACAAGATCCTGATTTATCGTATGAAATATAGTCTTAATAGAGCTTTCTTTTAATAAAAGCTGTTCTATACTTTACAGAGTGGCACAAGTATTTTTACTGACTCAGAGTACGCATTAGAGCGATATTTTTGCCGTGCAGCAGCTTTTACTATTGTCTTTAATTTTGAATGATATAGAATGGTTGCCGAACTTTTTAGGCAGTGTTTGTTTTCACACTTGCAGGTGTAAAGAGTCTTATATCCGACGCTTATGATTGAGTTTGAAAAGTACCTAGGTGAGAGTGTAATTGAGGAGTTTCTTGACTGCCTTAATGTTGAGGCTCACGATCTTAGTGCTTTAGATCTTGATTTTGTAATCTTAAAGGCCAAGGAATTTGGCTTTATTGAATCCTACGAGCTAAGCCGTCTTGATGAGTCAGACATTGTCTATCTATTTATAGCAGAGATGATCTGTGCCTTTGACAATAATAAAGAGGCCTTGATTCCGCTTAGGGCCAACTTTGTTAACATCAAGAATTTCACCACCACCAAAAAAGCCAAGCAGGAGCTTTTGTACGCTCTGTACAATCTGCAAAACGGTGTTATAGGTGGCCGGGACAGAACTTTAATTATAAAATGGCGCAATCAAGGCCTTAGTGCTCTGTGGCACAATCATGTTGACAGATTAATCACACATTTAAAGAGCATACATGAGACTGATGATTATTTCAGCTCTGACCGAAAC
The DNA here is from genome assembly GCF_900445255.1 of Anaerobiospirillum thomasii. NCBI lineage: Bacteria > Pseudomonadati > Pseudomonadota > Gammaproteobacteria > Aeromonadales > Succinivibrionaceae > Anaerobiospirillum > Anaerobiospirillum thomasii. The sequence goes on along the minus strand of NZ_UAPU01000007.1, from coordinate 231,131 downwards.
TATCTGCAAAGTGTGATAGATGATGTGTCAAATCCAAATTCATCATTAGATGACGGTAAAAAACATGTCTTTACCAGACGCTCACTGTTTATCTCCATTGCTCTTTTATGCTCATTTTTCATCTGTATTGCGCTTTTGGCCTCAATACAGAAACTTTCAGTGCAGTCACAACGCTTTTATTTAAACTTTATAGGATCAGATGCCATAGCCGTGGTGACGCATACAAGAATGCTGCACAATAATATGGTGTTAAGCCCAAATGAACATCTTTACCGTCATATTGTCACCTTTATTACTGCAAGTGGTCAGGAGGTTATAGGTAGTATTGATCATGTTTATGACTACAGGCAGGTACCGGCTGTAGGCTCTCAGATCTGGGTGGTTTATGAAAGGGAGAATCCTTACAATCTGACACTGAGATCGCCATATGTAAATGCCTACAAGGTTATAGCCTATCTTGTGATCTGTCTTGTAGTCCTTGGCTTTGTTATGCTGGTGCTCAGGTTTTTTGTGCTCAACTATGTAAAATCGCAGACCATTAAAAGTGTCATGTCCTTTTGTGTGCTGACCATTGCAATCTTTGCCGCCACCTATATCTTTATTTTTGAAAATAGATATATTTTCTATCGCTTTGTAGGTGCAAGACCGCTTAGTGAGTTTAGCTATGTTGAATCAAGACTGGTTAAAAAAAGCAATGGACGTGCCTATACCGGCCTTGTCAAAACTCAGTATGGTGCTCAGACACTGATAAGCTCCTATCGCAGTGGCAGACTTGAGGGGCTGTCTGTCAGTTATGAAAAGGACATTTTAAGAATGCTTGGCAATTATACAGACGGTTATCTCAACGGTATGTACATACGTTATGACAGCACAGGTTCACCTCTTGAATATGCTCTGTATGAGCATGGCAGAAAAAATGGTTTTTACCGCGAGTATGATGAGTTTAGTGACAAGATTGTCTATGAGGGTATATATCAAAAAGGTCTTAAAGAGGGAGCCTTTAGAACTTTTTATACCGATGGCAAGATAAGAAAGGTTGAGCGCTATAAACATGATATGCTAAATGGCACAGTGCTTGAGTTTTACCGCAACGGCCAGGTTAAAAACGAACTTAACTATGATAATGGCGTT